>JAKAHQ010000196.1 GCA_021814855.1 Bacteroidota bacterium
CGACGCAGAGATATTTGAGATTGCCGAGCACTGTGCCAAGTCGTCAAACCTGGAATTAAAAGGATTGATGACAATGGCTCCGTACACTGAGGACCCGGTTGTTATTCGAAAATGTTTTGTTAAATTGAGAGAGACTAAAGAGCGAATTAATAAATTAGGATTTAATTTGACCGAGCTCTCGATGGGAATGACGAACGATTATGAAATTGCAATTGAAGAAGGCGCTACCATGATTAGAATTGGCACCGCGATATTCGGCGAACGAAATTATAAATAATAACGGCTTGCTTACCGGCAGGCAGGGTAGAAAATGAAATTCACCCCGTATGGAATAAAGAATCAAGAGTTCAACAAAACCGTTCGCGGCTACGATCGCGACGAGGTTAAAGCTTATCTCGAAAAATTGTCGGATGAATTCGAGAGGATTCAAAATGAAAACGACAAGATGAAAACCGAACTCGATCGTCTGGAAGAACAATTAAAAGAATATAAACGTATTGAAAAAAATCTTCAGCAAGCAGTTTTAAATACTACCGAAACCAGCAGCAAGGCGGTGGATTCGGCTAAGAAACAAACTGCGCTGATGTTGAAAGAAGCGGAACTTAAATCCGCGCAGATAGTTGAGAAAGCAAAAGAATATGCAGATTCGGTTAGAGATTCGGTGTTAAAACTTCGCGAAGAAAAAAAATTGTTGATTGCCAGGATTAAAGCATTGATTGATACCCAATCAAGCTTGCTCGAGTTTGATGTGCAAAATATTAATGCCCCGATGAAGAAGAAACAAGCAGCTAAAGAAGAAGTGCAAGAAGATCAATCCGAAATTAATATAGATGATATACTGGAGAAACTTTTATGAGTACACTTCTTGAAAAAATTAATGAAACGCTGCAGGTAATTCGGAAAAATACAAACAAGAATTATGAAGTCGGCATTATACTAGGTACCGGTTTGGGGGGATTGGTAAAAGATATCGAGATTGAGCACGAAATAGATTACGCCGATTTGCCTCACTTTCCGTTATCTACCGTAGAATCGCATCATGGTAAATTAATATTCGGAAAGATCGGCGGAAAAGATGTTGTTGCCATGCAGGGCAGATTTCATTTTTACGAGGGATACACGATGCAGCAAATTACGTATCCTGTTCGCGTAATGAAATTTCTCGGCGTAAAGACATTGCTCGTTTCAAACGCGTGCGGTGGTATGAACCCGGTTTATACTCGCGGCGATTTGATGCTTATGGCCGACCATATAAACCTGTTGGGAGACAATCCTTTGATTGGGAAAAACGAGGATGGACTTGGTCCGCGTTTTCCGGATATGAGTGAACCGTATGATTTCGAGTTAATAAAACTTGCAGAGCAGGTTGCTCTTGAAAATAAAATTAAAGTTCAAAAAGGCGTTTATGTTGCCGTGCCGGGTCCGAATCTCGAAACTAAAGCCGAGTACAGATTTTTGCGCAGTATTGGTGCAGACGTAGTTGGTATGTCTACAATTCCCGAAAATATAGTTGCGAATCACATGGGAATGAGGGTGCTTGGCATAAGCATAATTACCGATGAATGTTTTCCCGATTCCCTTAAACCGGCAAAAGTTGAAGAGATTATTGCGACGGCAATGGGAGCCGAACCTAAAATGACTTTGATAATGAAAGAGGTCATAAAAAAACTGTGATTGAAAGAAAATCAATTTATTATTTAACACCGGGATTGCTTACCGTCATTATTTTTGCTTCAAATTTTTTAAGCACCGATTTATTCAAAGCGGGTTACCAAAATTTCTCGGTTTGGTTTGTGCTTTCGGTATTTTCGTTTGCCTGCGGCTGGTTAATAAACAAAACGCTTGGATATAATCACGGCGGTAAAGTTGTTTTTGCGGTTATTGTTGCTTCCGCGTTCATAAGTATTTTAATGGTTTCGATATTCAGCGAATACTTTGGCCTCAGCGCCCTGCTTGTCGAAAATATGATTCTTTATTTGCTTAGAAATATTACTTTGGGTTCTATGGCCTTTTTTGGAATGGCTCTTTGCGAAGTAATATTGCTTCAAAAGACTCATACGCAGAGCAAAGTTAAACAAGACGACGGCAGCCGCGAACTTGCCAACGCTCAAAAAGAAGCTCAAATGATTGTTGAAGGAGCGAAGCTAAGCGCCGAAAGACTTTTATTCCAAACACAGCAAAAAGTTGACGGCGTTTTGGAGAAGAAAAATTTGATTGAAAAACGGCTTAAAGAATTTATTGCAGCCGAAAGAGAGTTAATTAAAAAGTACGAATCGGAAGAAGAGTAGAATTCATTTATAAATAAATTATCAATTCCAGAGTAACATCATGTTCAAGCAGTTCGACGAAAAAATAAGTTATCCGAAGATTGAAGAAAAAATTCTGAAATTTTGGGAAGATCACAAAATATTTGGAAAGAGTATTTCATCGCGTCCAAAATCCAAACCTTTTACTTTTTACGAAGGACCGCCAACTGTAAACGGCAGACCGGGAATTCACCATGTAATGGCGCGTACTCTAAAAGATTTGGTATGCCGTTACAAAACAATGACCGGTTACCAGGTTCATCGCAAAGCCGGTTGGGACACACACGGTCTTCCAATAGAAATTGCGCTTGAAAAGGAACTCGGCTTTACGCAGAAGTCCGACATTGAAAAGTACGGAGTAGCCGCATTCAACAAGAAAGCAAAGGATCTTGTTTATCACCATATAGAAATGAAGGAAGGGTGGCGTACATTAACAGAGCGCATGGGATACTGGATTAATCTCGACGATCCCTACATCACATGCACCAATGACTATATTGAATCCGTATGGTGGGCCCTTTCGGAGTATTTCAAGAAAGGATTGATCTATAAAGGTTTTAAAATTGTTCCGCAGTGTCCTCACTGCGAAACTCCTTTATCGTCGCATGAACTTGCTCTCGGCTACGATGAAGTTCAAGATCCCAATGTGTATGTAAAATTCAAATTGAAAGATGAGGACGCTTCAATTCTTGTTTGGACTACAACTCCATGGACATTGATTTCTAACGTCGCGTTAGCTGTTGGATCCGATATTGATTACGTAAAAATAAAAACGGAAAAGCACGGAGTAATGTATCTTGCCGAAGCCCGTCTTTCCGTAATAAAGGATGAATATGAGGTTCTTTCGAAAATGAAAGGTTCCGAACTTCTTGATAAAGATTACGAACCGCTTTTCAATTATTTAAAGACAGATAAGCGCGCTTGGTATATAATTGCCGGAGATTTTGTAAGTACCGGCGATGGTTCCGGCGTTGTTCATATAGCTCCTGCTTTTGGCGCGGACGATTATGAAGTCTCCAAAAAATATAATTTGCCGTTCCTTCAACCGGTAACAAAAAGCGGAAGGTTTACGGATGAAGTTACGGATTTTGCCGGTCGTCTTGTTAAGACAATTCAATTCGAAAACCGTGAAGAAAAGGGAGTTGATCCGGATATCATTCGCAATCTCAAAGAGCGCGGTTTAATTTTCAAAGCAGGTAATGATTATACTCACTCGTATCCTCACTGCTGGCGATGCGACAATCCCTTGATCTATTATGCCCGCGACAGCTGGTATATTCGTACGACAGACGTTGCCAAAAGAATGATTGAATTAAATAATACGATCAACTGGTGCCCTCCGGAAGTTGGCGCGGGTAGGTTTGGCAATTGGCTTGAAGAAAATAAGGATTGGTCTCTTTCAAGGGATAGATACTGGGGAACCCCGCTACCGATCTGGTTGAACGATGACGGCGATATGTTTGTAGTCGGCTCGATAGTCGAGTTGAAAGAAGGTTTTGTTGAGAGAGACGGGAAACGAATCAGGGTAAAAGATTTGCCTGCAGAAGAGATCGATCTTCATAAACCATTTGTTGATGATGTAAAGTTTGAACGCAACGGTAAAATTTATAAACGCACTCCCGAACTTATCGACGTTTGGTTCGACAGCGGAGCCATGCCTTTTGCGCAGTATCATTATCCGTTCGAGAACAAAGATTATTTTATTGAAAACTATCCGGCGGATTTTATCTGCGAAGGCATCGATCAAACTCGCGGATGGTTTTACACGCTTCACGCGATCGGAACCATGCTCTTCGACAGCGTTACTTATAAGAATTTAATTGTAAACGAATTGATTCTTGATAAGAAGGGATTGAAGATGTCCAAATCCCGCGGTAATACGGTAGATCCGTTCGCGTTGTTCGATAAGTATGGAGCAGATGCCACGCGCTGGTATCTTGTTACAACAAGTCCGCCGTGGAAACCAACACTCTTCGATGAAGACGGAATTGTGGAAGTTCAGCGGAAATTTTTCGGAACGCTGGTCAACACTTACAATTTCTTTGTGCTCTATGCCAACATAGACAAGTTCGATTTTTCGGAAGATCTTATACCTTATTCCGAACGCCCGGAAATTGATAGATGGATAATCTCGAATTTGAATTCAGTTGTTAAAGAATATAAAGAGTTGATGGAAGCTTACGATGTTACAAGGGCAGCCCGTTTGGTTTCATCTTTTACTATCGATCAGCTTTCCAACTGGTATGTAAGGCGGAGCAGAAGACGTTTCTGGAAATCGGAGATAAATAAAAATAAATTATCGGCGTATCAAACTTTGTATGAATGCTTAATTACGATTGCAAAGTTGACTTCTCCTTTCTCTCCGTTTATCGCCGAGGAA
>JAKAHQ010000197.1 GCA_021814855.1 Bacteroidota bacterium
GCATGCGCCTATTATGTTCGTCACCCCGCCAGTAAGAACCTGACACTGTGAGCAGCTTAACAAATTTTATTTTTCCAACATCCGGTACGTGCGGACCGATACACAAATCGGTGAACTCGCCTTCATCGTAGATACTAATTACTTCGTTCGACTCATCAAGTTCACTTAGAATCTCAAGCTTATAATTATCGCCCTTCTTCTCAAAAAATTTAACCGCTTCTTTCTTCGGCAATTCTGTTCTCTTGAACGGATTTTTTTGAGAAGTAATTTCCACCATCTTCTTTTCTATTTTAAGAAGATCATCCTCGGTAAGAGCGGTGTTTATATCAATATCGTAATAGAAACCGGATTCAATTGCCGGACCTACGCCAAACTTTGCTTCGGGATAGAGCGTCTGTATGGCATGAGCCATTAAATGCGATGTAGAATGCCAGTATGTATGTTTTCCTTCGGGATCGTCGAACGTAAAAATTTGTAAAGAAGCGTCTTGATTAATCGATGTCGAAAGATCGCGTTCGTTCCCATCGATCTTAGCCACCAATGCTTCATCGGCAAGTCTGTTCGAAATTGACTTAGCAATTTCGAATGCGGTTAATCCTTTATCGAATTCTTTAACCGATCCGTCTGGGAATTTTATTTTAATTTTATCCATAGTTTCACAATAAAAAAAATCGGAGTTGACTCCGAATGTTTGTGGGTTCTATAGGATTCGAACCTATGACCTTCTGCACGTCAAGCAGACACTCTAGCCAACTGAGCTAAGAACCCGAAAGTATTAAAACGTCATTTTGATTGCTTAGTTATTGATTGTACCGAGGGCCGGACTCGAACCGGCACGGGTGCTAACACCCACAGGATTTTAAGTCCTGTGCGTCTACCAATTCCGCCACCCCGGCAAAAATGCGTCGCAAATATAATCTTTTTTTCTAATTTGTTGCAATCTTTTGATCTTGCCGGACAGTAATTAATAATTTTCTTTAGCTGCAACGAATTAATTAGCGCAAAACTCTCGACAGTGAATAAAAAAATCATCCCTCATCAAATTAAACAATATGCTATTTGCATACATTTTTACAATTAGCTATTTTTGGCTTCGCAATTTGGGCCCATAGCTCAGTTGGTTAGAGCATTTGACTCATAATCAAAGGGTCCCAGGTTCAAGTCCTGGTGGGCCCACTAAAACCCTCGAGTGTCGAGGGTTTTTATTTTTCATGCCGGACGAAAAACCATCTTTGTTATTTGATATTAAAATAATTAGAGTATTTCGTTTAAGAGCTACAGCTTTTCCGATTCTGGAACCCGTATTACCTCTTTACGTCTAACTGCACAAGAAAAAAATACTATGAAAAAATTTTTTCAACCTAACAACATTCTTAGTGCCTTCTAAGTCAAATGCAAAAGCAAGCTAAGGGAACACATTATGCCGAAATTTTTACTGTACATTCTAGTTTGTCTAACAATTGTCTCCTCTCTTAAAATATATTCTCAAACCAAAGCCGATTCGACTAAAAACGAAATGACGGCTTTAAGAATAAATAAGCCACTGGAATTAAACGGTAAACTCGATAATCCAATTTGGTTAGAGGCAACACCCGTGGAATTAAACTATGAAGTTACTCCGGGAGAAAATACACCAACACCACAGAAGACTTATGTTAGAGCATTGTATGATAACAATTTTCTTTACTTTGGCTTTCAATGTTTTGATACGAACCCCGAACAAATACGAGCCAACATAAGCGACCGCGATAAAATTTACCAGGACGACTGGGTATTTGTTGGAATAGATACGTACGGAGATTACCAGAGATCGTATGAACTAGTAGTAAATCCGTACGGAATTCAGGGAGATCTTCTTGCAACGAGCAACGGCGAGGATGGAAGCGTTGATTGGATATGGTACGCGGCCGCTGCCAGAAATGGCAAAGGTTGGACCGCTGAAATGAAAATACCGTTCTCAAGTTTAAACTTTCCAGACAAGGCAGAACAAACATGGCGGCTCAATATAATCCGCTGTATTCCCAGGGCAAGCAGAACTCAAACTTCATGGATGCCTTTCAATAGAAATATTGCCGGCATAATGACGCAGGCTGGCTACCTAAAGGGCTTAAGTAACATCAAATCCGGCAGCTCTATTGAACTCTTACCTTATGCAATGGGACAAAAGAACGGGCAGTTGTTGGATTCGAACAATCCTAACTCACCTTTTAAATATGATAACATTCAGGGACGAATAGGCGGCGGTATAAAGTATGCGCCAAGCCCAAGCTTCGCATTAGATGCGGTTATCAATCCGGATTTCAGTCAAATCGAGTCCGACGCGGCACAAATAAGTGTGAACACAACATTCGCACTTTCATACGATGAGAAGCGACCTTTCTTTTTAATTGGCCGCGACCTGCTTCAATCTCAAATGTATTATTCGCGTTCAATCAATGATCCGGCCGGCGCAGCAAGAATCATCGGCAAATCCGGCGGGCTCTCATATCTTTACATGGGCGCGTACGATCGTCATACAATATTCGATATACCGGGTGAGGAAGGGAGTAATGTAGTAGCTTCAAATTTAAAATCCTTTGTGAATATAGGCCGGCTGCGTTACGACATCGCCGACGAAACATATATCGGCGGTTTGTTAATGACTCGCGATTTAACCGGCGGCCATAATTATTTGTTCGGGTTCGATTGGAATTACAAATTTTGGAAGAACTGGTATTTTACCGGCGAAGGAGATTTTTCTCTTACAAAGGAATTAAACGATACTTCAATCTTTAGCAACACCCGGCAATTTGGAAATTCCGGTTACAACGCTGCGTTTAACGGTCAAAGCTACAACGGCAACGGCCTTCATTTAAATCTCTACCATACATCCAGAAATTATTACTTCGGACTTAGATTTAACAATTACTCCCCCACTTATCAAACATATAACGGAATATTTGATCAGGTCGGTTACCGCCAATTTATGATGATTCATGAATATGATTTCTATATGGAAAAATCGTTTATCGATAACGGTGGATTCGGATTCAATTCCGAAGTGCGTTACGATTACTACGGCAAACAGAAGGAACAATTTGTTCAGCCGTATCTTTACCTTAATATGAAGGGGCAGACAAATATTAATCTTCAATACCTCGTAGTGAACGACGAAAGTTTTCACGGGATATGGTTCAAAGGAATAAGGAGAGGTTACTTCAGCATTAATACACGACCGATGAATGAGATTTCTGTTTTTGCGAGCATCCAGTTAGGCAAATTTATTTACCGCACGGATACTCCTTCCATGGGCAAAGGCCACAACATTAGTCTGGATATTGTACTCAAACCAACTTCGCAATTCAATCTTGAATTATCATACGCACGTGCAAGATTATCGAGCGATGAAACCGGCGAACTATATTACGACGGAAATATTTACCGCGGGGTAGCCATCTACCAGTTTACACCGGAAATTTTCTTTAGAACTATTCTGCAGTACGATACATTTGCCAAAAATTTTCAGATATATCCCCTTTTCAGTTATAAGTTAAATGCGTTTACTACTTTCTTTGCCGGCGCAACGTCGACTTATTTTAATTTTGAAGGCGATAGCGGAGTTATCAATACAAGCCAGCAGTACTTTGTAAAGTTACAATATCTTTTGGGAATTTAGCCGGAAGTATTAAAAAGGATCCCGGCGCTATTCGGGATTCTGCTTCCAGGCAATTACATAGTTTTGGGTGAAACGGTATTGTCGCCGTAAATTGCAGCAGAGCTGACTAATACTACTTTCTTTATTCCAAATTCTTTTGCCGCATCCAAGACATTCAGCAATGTGACTCCATATAAATCCAGCTCCGCCTGTTATAACTACTTTCGTTTTTACATTAAAATAACACCGTCAAATTAGTATTAAAGAAATATTTGCGTACGATATAATTAATTCCAAATCTCAAGCTACGGTAGGAATTCAAAATTAAGTACAAATGCCAAAAATCAAGAATAGCATAGCCCGACTAAAATTGTTTTCATATTAAAGTTGCTATCCATCTATCCAAAGTTTTCCTTTTTATTTTTGTTAAACGTCTGGTAAACGTACAAATTTTAACAATATGTAACTGCTAAGTATTCATCTTGAGAATAAGAATTATGACAATTAAGTTTTCAATATATAATTCGATAATCCTATTAGGAACTAATTTATTAGTATTTAAATTTAACTTTGGTGTTGATTGATCAAACTTTACCGATATCACTAAAGATTCTTGTTCTAAAAACTAATTAAACTTTTGCCATTTACTAATTAAAATTTTGCGAGGCCCTAATGAAAATGCATAATCTATTTTCGATTGGATTATTAGCGTTTAATCTTTTTTTTAATATAACTGTACATGGGGAAACTGAGCCCAATAATACTTTTCAACAAGCCAATACTTTAAGTCTAAATTCTTCAGACAGCGGCGCTTTAAACGAGGCAACCCAAACGCAAAGTGCCGATAACGAAGATTGGTGGCAGATAACTTTGAGTGTCGATGGTACGCTGTATACCGAAACCAATGCCTCATCAAATTTAGATATAGATATTTACATCTATGACGTTAACGGCAATACTATTATTGCAACCGGTTCAAGATACGGCTCTAAGGAATACGCAAGTTATTTAGCATTAAAAGCCGCTACTTATTTCATAAGAACATATCGATC
>JAKAHQ010000198.1 GCA_021814855.1 Bacteroidota bacterium
TTAATTTTTTTGCAAGTTCATAACCTTCCTGACCGTTTCTGGCAGTAGCAAGAACTTCAATATCAGAATCACTTTCCAGCATTAACGATAGCGATTTGCGCATAAAAGCCGAATCGTCAACGATTAGTACAGTTATTTTATTGCTCAAGCAGATCGTTCCAGTCTATTGAATAACTCGTGAATATCTAAAATCATTTGTACGCTTCCGTCTCCGGTAATAGTTGAACCTGCAATTCCATTAATCTTTCCTAAGTAAGAACCCAAAGACTTAATTACAACTTCCTGCTGGCCGATTAATCCGTCCACTTTTATGCCGTATCTCTTTTCGGCCACGCCGACTTCAACCACATACTGCCAAATATTTTCATGATCAGCATAAAGTTCCATCTTGCCTTTTAGAAGATGCTCAAGACTAACAAGAGGAAGAATTGAATCGCGCAGTTGAATAACCTCTCTGCCGTTAACGCTGTAAATTTGCTCAGTATGCACTCTTAAAACTTCGATAACCGAGGCGAGCGGAATAACCATTGCCTCGCCCATTGCCTTAACTATCATTCCAGGGATTATTGCGAGAGTTAAAGGAAGCTTTATTACAATCTTAGTTCCCTTGCCTACCTCCGACTCAACATTTATAATACCCCTAAGCTTTGCAACGTTGGTTTTTACAACGTCCATTCCTACGCCGCGTCCGGAAACATTAGAGACTACTTCCGCCGTAGAAAAACCGGGGAGAAATATTAAGTTAATCACTTCTTGCTTTGAAAGTTCTTTGGCTCTTTCCCGCGTAATTAATCCCTTGGAAATAGCTTTCTCGCGAATAACTTCGGGGTCGATCCCCTTGCCGTCGTCTTCAATTGTGATTACAATATTATTGCCGAGATGTTCGGCGGAAAGTATAACAGTGCCTTTCGGATTCTTGCCGGCTTTTTCGCGTACTTGCGGAGATTCAACACCGTGATCGACGGAATTTCTAATTAGGTGAACTAAAGGATCGTTAATTTCTTCGATTAAGTTTTTATCAATCTCGGTTTCTTCGCCGCGTATTATAAGTTCGATATCTTTGTTTACTTCTTTACATAAATCTCTAACCATTCTGGGGTAGCGGTTAAAAATTTTGCCTATCTTAATCATGCGAAGCTTCATTGATACAAGCTGCAGCTCGGTTGTCATAAGATCAATTTGCTTTGTAACCTCGCTGAAATCTTTGGAGTATTTGTTTCCTTCATCCTCGATACTAAATTTCGTAGTAACTTCGAACAGCCTGTTGCGGCCTAATACCAATTCCGAAACAATATCAAGCAGCGCATCCAACCTTGAAACATCCACGCGGATAGTATTATCCTTTTGCATCTGGGTATAATTACTTTTTGATGGCTCTTGCTTTGTATTTTTCGGCTCGTCGGTTTTAACGGGTGTGCTCGCGTTTATATTTTCCGCGGCTGCCGGCTTATCCGGAATTTTACTTTCCTCTTTAATTTTGGATATAGTTCCGTCTGCGTCAATTTTGATCGTCTCGATTACGGATTCAATTTTAGGTAACGATTCAGTCGGTTTTTGTCCGCCGCTTTCCAATGAAGTAATTAACCCTTCAAGCACGCCACTTGCTTTATTGGTATCAACATCTTCGTTTTGACTTGTCTCGATGGCATTAACAAGATCTTTCATGGTATCGTAACCAATAATAATTCCATCCATCAGGTCGGCATTGAGCGTTGCTTCGCCCTTTCTCAACTTGTTCAGAATATCTTCGCATTGGTGTGTAACATGAGGGAGTTTTTCAAGTCCCAAGAAACCTGAAGTACCCTTTACGGTATGAAACGACCGGAAAATTTGATTAAGCAAATCGGTATCGTTCGGCCTTTTTTCAAGTTCGATAAGATCGATATCGAGCTTTTCCAAAATTTCTTTTGTCTCAACGATAAAACTTTCGACGATCTCCTTCATATCGGGATCGATCAGGGTCGGATTTTTTGTTGTGTCAGTCATTCTTTTGAAAGAGTTTATCTATTTCTTCTTGTGATGTTTTAATGGATTTTTCACTTACCAGGGTATCAACCAATTCCTGGGATTTATGATTCTTATCATAACGCGCGTCTGGGTTAAATGAAGCGTTCCTCGAATCGCTTATTCCAAATTCGGGCGTTTCCTTACTGCTTTTATTGCTTAGATCGTACAAGAGAGACGCAAGTTTTTCCTGTATGGACTGGATCAAATGATTAACAGACGACAATTGCTGCGCAGTAATATCCTGAACTTGTAAAGAGATAGTAATGTTAGTCATTCCTTCTTGGATTTTATCTACCATCCCGGTTACGGCTTGAAGATCGCTCATCATTTCATCTTGTTTAAGTTCCGATTCTAGCTCCGCAGCATTGCTTGAACTTGCTATCAGCTTTTGAACCGCATTTTTCTGATTCTCCAGATTCCCTTTTAGCGAAGCGAGTCTGGAATTCATCGTTCCCAAATCCGTAAACATCCCGTCAACAATATCCAAAATTTCCGTAGTTGCAATTTCCGTTGCGTTCGTTACGCTGTTGATCTGGATAGCAGCTTTAGGAATTTTGTTTGTACTCTCATGGATCGAATTATTGACGTTTTCCAAGAGAGGTATTGTATCTTGCATAAAATCTATGATCTTTTGAAAAGTCGGAATAATCTTTTGACCAAAAATGAAGAACGATTTTAGATCTCCCAATCTCTGTAGAATACTTTGCATATTTTGTGCGCTTTCCATACGGTTCTCCCTTAACCAATTGATGCTACTATTTGTTCTATTTTCTCTCTCAAAATTTGAGGAGTAAACGGTTTTACAATATAATTATTTACTTTTGCCTCCAACGCCTCGATTATGTCTTCCTTCAATCCTCTGGTTGTTACCATCAGTATTGGGATACTTCCATACTTGTCGTTAGTCCTTATGGTTTTGACTAATTCCAAGCCCGAGACTTCCGGCATATTCCAATCTGTAATTACAAAATTGATTGAATCATCGGAATTTAATTTTGTCAGCGCATCCCTACCGTCGGTAGCTTCGACAAAATTATCATGTCCGATTGTTTTTAATGAGTTAAGTACAATTCTGCGCATTGTGACAGAATCATCAACGACTAAAAATTTTAGTGCCATATTCCTTCTCTAGTTTAAGTATTTGGAAACTTCGTAAGCTACGCGGTTTGGGTCGAACGGTTTTACCAGGTAAGAATTGGCGCCGCATTCCAAACCTCTTTGTATATCATCCGTATTGCCAAGAGATGAAAGAACAATAATTGGCAAATCTTTGTATTCTTCGTTTTGCCTAATTGATGAGATCAATTCGAAACCATCCACATTAGGCATGTTCAAATCCGTGATAACAAGATCAACTTTATGATTGGGCAGAACTTCGATTGCTTCCATACCGTCGGAACAAACTACTATTTCGTACCCTTTAACCGCAAGGGCAACCGCTACAAATTTTCGTATGGTGGGCGAATCGTCCGCAACCAAAATAACCTTCTTCATTAAAATCTACTCCTTTTTATAACCTACAGTATTAGGAAAACTTACAAGTTTAAACGCCTTGGAAATTCCGTGAAGCGTCTCTGAATAACCGATGTACAAGTATCCGCCTTTATTTAAAGAGTTATACAAGTTGGATATTACTTTTATTTTGGAAGTTTGATCGAAGTAAATAAGCACATTTGCGCAAAAAATAATATCAAAGCCAATCATCATTCGCATAGCCGCATCGTCGTACAGATTCATCACTTTAAAACTTGCCATCTTCTTGATTTCGGGAGAAACCTCAAAGGAGCCCATACTAGATTTGAAATATTTCTTAAGATAATATTGAGGAGTGTTTCTTATAGAATACTCTCTGTAAATACCCTGACTGGCTGTTTCGACGACAGAGTTATTAATATCCGTTCCAACAATTTCAAGCTCAAAATTGGGAAAGCGCGGCTTGATCAAATCGTGAAAGATCATCGCAATTGAATAGGCCTCTTCGCCGGAAGAACTGGCTGCGCTCCAAATTTTTATTTTGTTTTTACCGAGCGCGCTTTTAACGTTAATAATTTCCGGAAGAACGGTCGAGGCCAAAGCGTCCAATTGCGGCTGATTTCTAAAAAAGAAAGTTTCATTTATAGTTATGGCTTCGTAGAAATATTTTTTTTCCGCGTTTCCCCCGGTTCCAAACTTTAAAAGATCAAAATATTCTTCAAACGATTTTATACCCAAACAGTTCATTCTTCGCTGGAGTCTGCTTTCAAGAAAATATTTTTTATTGTCCTGAAAATAGATTCCAACGTTATCATATATATATTTCCTAATCGTCTCAAAAAGCGAGGGCGACATGAGAGCGGGTTTGGTCGCTAACGGATTTAGTGTATTTGTTATTCCAGTTGAACTGAACTTGAGTGTTGGGTTCATGATATTTTAAGAATTAGTAGTAAACTGGTTAAATTTTGAATTAATTATATACAGTGCGCGCTCCCGAACCATCTCGTCGTAATCCTCGGATAATTTTTGAATGGCCTTATCAAATGAATTTCCGGGCACCATTTCCAAAATTTCAAGCAAGCGAAGTCTGTTCCATGCATTTTCATCGTTAACCATGCTGTCAATAAATAGCAACGCACTTTCAATATCCAGGTTAAAAAGAATTTCCATAGAAGTCCGGCGTATTTCTTCGTCGTGGTGATTT
>JAKAHQ010000199.1 GCA_021814855.1 Bacteroidota bacterium
TAAATGAATCTAGTTTCGAAAAAAGTGTTATTTTCTGTTAAATAAATTTTCAAGGCCAAGTTCAAGCGGATCTCATTTTTCTTCCCGTAATTTTTTTTCCTTTCCTGCCGGAGTATTTTGAAATCCGAGAGCAAAATATAACAAATTTATATTTCAAGGATTTAATTTGGCACCGCAAAATTTTCTAAAGATTTTTTTAATTGAGCTCTCAAGACAAATTTGTACATCATTCTCCATTTAAACCTCAACATTTGATTATTGGTCTAACCCGTGATTGTTTTTAGAAAGAGTGCAAACAATTTTTTATAGAACAAAAGGAAAAAATCATGAAAAGAGTAATTAGTTATATAGCGGCAATGTTGTTAATCTTTACCATCAGCGCTCAGGCTCAAATGAGAATGACCCATGAAGAAAGAGTGAAACAATACCAGGAAAGATTGAAGCTTACCGATAAACAAACCAAGTCCGTCGATACTATTCTTACAAAGATGGAAGAAAAAATGAAAAGCATTAACACCGACGACAGATCTCAAAGACGGGAAGCTTTTATGAAAATCATGGACGAAACAAACAGTCAAATAGAAAAAATTTTAACTCCCGGCCAGAAAGATGAATTCAAAAAGATGCTTGAAGAAAGAAGAAATAGAATGCGAAACATGATGGGCGGCGGACAGAACCAGCAATAGACGGTTTTTAATTCCATAGAAACTTACACAGCTATAAGAGAACTAACATGAAAAAAAAGGTTATCATAATATCCTCGGTCATAATCGGGTTGGCAATTGTATCTTATTTCTTATTCTTTAACAGCAGTTCGGAACAGACTAAATTTAGTTATGTCCAGGTAACCAAAGGTAATTTGGATGTATTAATCAGCAGTACCGGTACGCTTCAGGCTGTAAAAACTGTTGATGTCGGCACGCAGGTCTCCGGTATTATAGACAAGCTTTACGTTGATTTTAATTCGGAAGTCAAGAAAGGTCAGTTGCTGGCTGTACTAGACACGGTAGTATTAGCCGCCGCGGTTCGAGACGCACAGGCAAGTCTTGATAGAGCCAAAGCCCAGTACGATCAAGCCGTTGCCGTTCATGAAAGAAATAAACAGTTGTACGCAAAAAAATTCATGAACGAGGTAGACTTCATTGCGTCCAAGACCAATGTTGCCTCGCTGCTTGCCGCGTACAAATCCGCAGTCACTGCCCTCGAAAGAGCGAAGCTCAATTTGAATTACGCTTTCATTCACGCGCCTATTTCCGGAACAATCATCAACCGTGCGGTTGAACAGGGGCAAACAGTTGCGGCAAGTTTTTCGGCACCCACAATTTTTACTATTGCCGAAGATTTATCTCACATGTGGATTTTAGCAAGCGTTGACGAAAGCGATATTGGACAAATCCAGGTTGGGCAAAAAGCAACATTTACGGTTCAAGCTTACGCCAACAAAACTTTCGAAGGCAAGGTGCTTCAGATAAGACTTAACCCTAACGTTGTTTCCAACGTTGTAAATTATACCGTTGTTGTTCAAGCAGAAAATAAAGACAAGCTTCTTCTGCCCGGCATGACGGCTACAATCGACTTCTATGTAAACCATAGAGAAAATGTATTGATGGTTCCAAATATTGCTTTAAGATTCCAGCCGACCGATGCAATGATGGCCGAGTTTCGAAAAAATATGCAGGAAGAAATGGCAAATCTTCCTGATAGTGTTAAAAAAAGATTCCAAGCGTTTCAAGGTCAAGGCGGAATGGGCGGTGGACAATTTAATGCCGGTGCCGGCAGCGGAAGTAACGGCAATAGAAGACGCAGCATGAACCGTCTCTGGTACTTTGACGACAAAGGCAAATTGAGAATGAGCCCGGTGTTTGTTGGTCTCTCCGATGGTAAGAATACCGAAATAATCCGCGGAAGAAATATTAAAGAAGGAATGAAAGTGATATCGTCGGTAGAAGAAAACAATTCAGGCCAGTCTGGCAGCAGCAACGTTTTTAACCCGCAGCAAGGCGGCCCAAGATTCGGAAGAGGATTCTAAAACTGGAGACCATATTTTGGAAAACATAATTATCAACACTAAAGATCTTACCAAGACTTATATAGTCGGCGATATTGAAGTTCCCGCGCTGAAGCATGTGAATCTTACAATTGCACAAGGCGAGTTCGTGGCAATAATGGGCGCTTCGGGTTCCGGTAAATCTACTTTAATGAATTTGCTCGGTTGTCTTGATATGCCCACCTCCGGAGAATATTATCTCGACGGTCATAATACGAGCAAGATGACAAAGAATGAATACGCTGATATACGAAATCAAAAAATCGGGTTTGTGTTTCAAGGTTTTAATCTTTTACCAAGAACAACGGCGCTTGAAAATGTAGAGCTTCCATTAATGTACGACCGCGCCGGCAAAGTAAAGGACCAGCAAAAGCAGGCAATTGAAGCGTTGAAAAGAGTTGGACTCGAAGACCGGATGCATCACATACCAAGTCAACTATCGGGCGGGCAGCAGCAAAGGGTTGCCATTGCACGCGCGCTTGTGAACGAACCGGCAATGATTCTTGCCGATGAGCCGACCGGAAACCTCGACAGCAGAACGTCGGTAGAGGTTTTTAATCTTTTTCAAAAACTGAACGATGAGGGAATTACAGTTGTAATGGTTACCCACGAAAGAGATTTTGCCTCGTTTGCCAAACGCATTGTAGAAATGCGGGACGGAAGAGTTATCAGGGATACCCTGATAAAAGATCGCCTCAACGCCGAAGAGGAACTAAAAAAAATCCAGGAACAAGCCGTCATTGAAGAATAAGGGAAACGGATAATGAAATCAAAAGTAATTTTAAAAGTAGCCACAAAAAGTATTTTGAAATCAAGATTGCGAAGTTTGCTTACTGCGCTTGGAATTATTATCGGCGTAGCAGCAGTAGTTGTGATGGTGGCAATTGGAGACGGCGCACAATTAAAAGTTGAACAGCAAATTGCTTCGCTTGGAACTAACCTAATTATTATTACGCCGGGAGCTTCGAACACAGGCGGTGTTAGAGGCGGCGCCGGAACATTTAATAGATTTACATTCGACGACGTAGAAAAAATCACAAACGAATCCACACTTGCAAAAGCGGTATCACCAGTGATCATGGCGCGTTCGCAGGTAATAGGCGGCATTGGCAACTGGTTCACTCTTGTTCAAGGCGTGTCCCCGGATTACCTCGACATTCGCGAATGGCCGTTGCAAAGCGGAGAATTCTTTACCGATAGAGATGTAACAGCCAGAGCTAAAGTCTGCGTTCTGGGTACGGACGTCGTAAAAAATTTATTTCCAAACGACGATCCTATCGGGCAGACAATCAGAATCCGGAGCGTTCCGTTTAAAATTATCGGGGTGCTGACTTCGAAAGGCCAGTCTTCCGTTGGAACGAGCAACGACGACGTGATACTTGCGCCTTCGCGGACTGTTCTGGATCGCCTAGCGGGAGGTAAATTTATCAGTTCAATCCAGGTAAGCGCTCAATCGAGCGAAAAGATTCCCGCAACTATTGAAGAACTTAAAGGCATTATGCGCGAAGCTCACAAACTTACTGCCGGCGAGCCGGACGATTTTACAATCCGCGATCAATCCGATATTACTGAGGCGGCAACCGAAACTTCAAGGGTGTTGACGATTTTACTCGCATCAGTCGCCGGTGTGTCTCTTGTTGTCGGCGGCATTGGAATTATGAACATTATGCTTGTGTCCGTAACGGAGAGAACACGCGAAATAGGAATTCGTCTTTCAATAGGCGCAAGGGCTTCGGATATTCTAATTCAATTCTTAACCGAAGCAACGGTGTTAAGCTTAACCGGCGGCATAATTGGAGTGCTGCTTTCGTTTCTCATTACGTACCTATTAAACAATTATACCGATCAGGCCGCGTACATTAAGCCGCAGGTAATTATGATAGCGTTCGGCTTTGCAGGCGCAATCGGTATCTTCTTCGGATTTTATCCGGCAAGAAAAGCCGCCGCGTTAAATCCGATCGATGCTTTGAGATATGAATAGTTCCAAGAAACTTTTTAATGAATACTCAGTTAATCTGAAAAAAATAATCCGGGATAATCCGATGAAAGTAAAAGCAATAATTTTATTACTACTTATGTTTATTTCAATTCGCCAAATTAATGCGCAGGAAAAAATTACTCTAAGTCAGGCAATTTCTATCGCATTGAATCAGAATACATCGATAATTAAAAGCGTAAACAATCTTGATGCCTCAAGCGCAGCAGTTAAGAATGCTTACGGAAATTTGATACCGACGGTAAATTTCAATTCCGGCTGGAACTGGCAGCGTTCTGTCAACAGCCAAGGAACCACGGTTGTAAACTTTTTTGGCGAAGCTCAAAACTTAGGTCCAACCCAAACCGATACTCGAAGTTATAATATGTCGTTGGGAGGAAACGTTACTCTGTTCGACGGTTTATCGACACTTGCCAATATAAGCATGCATAAGAATAATCTTGAAGCGGCTAAATTCGATCTCGAAAAACTTAGGCAGGATGTGACACTTCAAACCGTTAATCTGTTTGTCACTGTTGTTAACGATGAAAAGATTTTAAGTTTTCAAGAAGAGGATCAAAAGTATAACGAAGACCTTCTCAAAAAAGTTAAGGAGATGGTTGATTTAAAAATGGCAA
>JAKAHQ010000200.1 GCA_021814855.1 Bacteroidota bacterium
GGCAATTCGTTCCGAAGACGGCGGAAAGACCTTTTCCCTTGTTGACGGCGATAATGTTCACGGCGACTTTCACGCGCTATGGATCGATCCGAAAAAGCCTGAGCATTTAATCATCGGCAACGACGGCGGTATAAACATTACATACAACAAAGGCAAGGCATGGTTTAAGGCAAACACTCCTGCGGTTGGACAATTTTACAGCGTCGCATTCGATATGAATGAGCCGTTCAATGTATACGGCGGACTGCAGGACAACGGCGTCTGGTACGGTCCAAGCAACTACACGCCAAACTATGATTGGTACGGCTCCGGTCAGTATCCGTTCAAATCGATTATGGGCGGCGACGGAATGCAGGTTGCCGTTGATACCACAAACAACACAACCGTTTATACAGGCTTCCAGTTCGGTTATTACTACCGTGTAAACACAAAAACAGAACAAGACGATCCGGTAAAACCGGTGAATGATATCGGAACTCCGAATCTTAGATTCAATTGGGAGTCGCCGATAAAATTATCCAGCCACAACCACGATGTTTTTTACATCGGCTCGAATATTCTTTACCGCTCGCTCGATCAAGGAAAACATTTAATTCCGATTTCCGGAGACTTAACCAACGGCGGTAAAAGCGGCAACGTTCCCTACGGCACTTTAACAACGATTGACGAATCACCGCTTAAATTCGGACTGCTCTACACCGGCAGCGACGACGGATTGGTTTATGTTTCGAAGGACGGCGGAGTAAATTGGGAAAAAATTTCCGACAGCCTTCCGCAAAACTTATGGGTAAGCAGAGTAACTGCATCTGCTTTTGATACCGGAACCGTTTATGTTTCTCTCAACGGTTACCGCTGGGACGATTTTAATTCTTATTTATACCGCTCCACGGATTACGGTAAGTCTTGGGAAAAAATCGGAAGCAATCTTCCCGAAGAACCGATTAACGTAGTGAAGGAAGATCCGGCGAATAAAAATATTTTGTACGTCGGAACAGATCACGGACTTTATCTTTCGCTCGACGCCGGAAAAACATTTATGCCTTTCTTCAAAGATATGCCGCAGGTTCCGGTGCATGATGTTGCAATCCAGCCGAGGGATAAAAAGATTGTTGTAGGCACGCACGGAAGATCCATTTACATCGGCGACGTAAAATACATCGAACAGTTAACCGACACGCTTCTGTCCAAAAAAGTTTATCTCTTCGCTTTGAATAATATTCCTTTCAATCCTTCCTGGGGAAAGAAAGGCTACGCATGGAGCGAACCCCGCGAACCGAAAATGAACTTTACTTTCTACAGCGGCTCCAACAGCATCGCAAAGATTAATATTCTGACTGAAGACGAAAAGCTCCTTCGACAAATAGCTGACACATGCGACCACGGCTTGAACTTTTATGATTACGATCTTTCTATCGATTCAAGCAAAGCTGATCTTTACAAAAAGCTTGTTGAAGAAAAACAGAAAGGAAAAGCTTTTGATAAATCAGAGCTTGCCTTCGAAAAAACAGATAATGGAAAAACTTACCTTCGCCCCGGGAAATATAATTTGGAAATTGAGATTGACGGAGCGAAAGTGGTTCGGACTTTCGAAGTAATGCCGCCAAGAAAAAGTCCGAGAGAAAAGAAAGAATTGACGCCGTAGCTTTTAATCAAAAGGGCGGAACTCGTATCCGCCCTTTTTTATTCCCTCCAATTTTTTTTATAAAGCAAAAACGATCCGCGAATTTGTGAATAATATTTCCTTCGGGCGAAAAATTTCTCTCCCTACTGTTAATACTTTTTTTTATTTCGTAAATTTGAGTCGCAAAAAAGCTCATACAATTAAGCTTTCAACTTTTGTACCTGCCTGCCGCACTTGTTACCAGCAAGTCGAGGTAAGCTTTCACATAAACATAATCTCATGAAAGATCATTTTTATGTTCTAGTTTATAAATTTGATTTTGGAAACTAAAAGATTAGAGGCAAATAATGAAAGAAGGATTGAATAAATACAGCAGAAGATTAACTCAAACGCGTTCGCAGGTCGGCTCCCAGGCAATGCTGTACGGCATTGGATTGAAAGATGAGGATTTTAAGAAGGCGCAGGTTGGTATTGCAAGCATGGGCTGGGAAGGCAATACATGCAATATGCACCTTAACGATATGGCAAAGCTGGTAAAGAAAGGCGTAACCGATGCAGGCTTAATCGGATTAATTTTTCACACCATCGGCGTAAGCGACGGAATTTCCATGGGCACCGAGGGAATGAAGTATTCTCTTCCTTCGCGCGATATCATCGCTGACTCAATTGAGACTGTAATGGGCGCGCAATGGTACGATTCACTCATTACTATTCCCGGATGCGATAAAAACATGCCGGGTTCAATAATGGCAATGGCAAGATTAAACCGCCCGGCAATCATGATTTACGGCGGAACAATCAGAGCAGGATTTTTTCAAGGCAAGAAGCTCGATGTCGTTTCGGCTTTTGAAGCTTACGGACAATATCTTTCTAAAGAATTTTCAGAGCAGGATCTTGAAAATGTTCTTCACCACGCATGCCCCGGCGCCGGCGCGTGCGGCGGGATGTACACTGCAAACACGATGGCATCCGCAATTGAGACTTTGGGAATGAGCCTACCATACAGTTCTTCATGCCCGGCAAACAGCGAACTTAAGATTAAAGAATGCTACGAAGCCGGAAAAGCAATTCTTAAATTGATGGAATTGGATTTGAAGCCGAAAGACATTATGACTAAGAAAGCATTTGAAAATGCGATAGCGGTTGTAATTGCTCTGGGCGGCTCTACGAACGCCGCATTACATTTAATTGCGATAGCAAAAGCAACCGGTGTTGATCTAACTCTGAATGATTTCCAGGAGATTTCTAACCGCACGCCTTACCTTGCTGATCTTAAGCCAAGCGGAAAATTTGTAATGGAAGATTTGTATGAAATCGGCGGTGTTCCAGCTGTTCAAAAACTATTATTGAAAGAAGGAATGCTCGACGGAAACTGCATTACTGTTACAGGAAAAACACTTGGAGAAAATATTGAAAGCCTTCCCGGATTGAAAGAAGGGCAAAAAATAATTTTTCCTCTTACCAATCCAATTAAGAAAACCGGACACTTGCAGATTCTCTACGGCAACCTTGCTCAGGAAGGAGCCGTTGCAAAGATAACCGGAAAAGAAGGATTGAAGTTTACCGGACCTGCAAAAGTTTACAATTCGGAAGAAGAAACTTTAAGAGCGATTGAGAGAAAAGAATTATCCGCCGGCGATGTTGTCGTCATTCGGTACGAAGGACCGAAAGGCGGACCCGGAATGCGCGAGATGCTTGAAATAACTGCCGCAATAATGGGCGCAGGCTTAGGCAAAAGTGTTGCACTGATTACCGACGGAAGATTTTCCGGCGGGACACACGGCTTCGTTGTCGGGCACATTACTCCCGAAGCTCAAACCGGCGGCAATCTTGCGTTGATTGAAAACGGAGACGTAATTACAATCGACGCAGAGAAAAATATTTTGTCAGTCGATCTGACCGATAAAGTTTTAGCCGAACGTAGAAGCAAATGGAAACAGCCGCCGTTCAAAGCGACAAGCGGAATTCTTTACAAATATATAAAGAGCGTTTCGTCAGCTTCGGAAGGCTGCGTAACCGACGAAGATTAGAATGCCTGCCTGCGCGAAGCCGCTTCGACGAAGGCAGGCATGAGGGCATGGCTGCATGATTGCATGGAATCGAAATCATGCACTCATGCTTGCATGCAATAATGCCCTTAGTTCCAGCGACCTCATTTTTCTCTGCCACTTTTTTCTCGCAATTATTCCTTTTAATCCGCGAACTTATTAGTTTACACGCAGCAATTTTATTAAAAGCGTGGAGGAAGTAATGCGCGGTCCAGCAAAACTTTTATTAATTCTTATAGTTCTAATCATCGCAGGAATTTTAATTACAATAAATATCAACGAAAGCGGAAAGGATAAATCTACCGCTTTAGTTGAAAAGTACAAGCAGTCTTTGATTAAAGCCGATGAAGATTTTTATTTAGCATCAACTCAAAAAGGAACCGGGCAGGCATTTATTGATTTTGCAGACGAAAGCGTAATTCTTATGCGGCAGCAGCAATTTCCAATCATTGGGAAAAGCGAACTTGCAAAGCATTACTTAAATCATGAAAATGAAAAAACGCCGTTGAAGTGGGCACCGGTAAAAGCGGAGGCTTCATCAGACGGTCAACTCGGTTATACGTTCGGCAATTGGGAATATAAAGACATCGATAAAACCGGCAAAGAAATTTCATCCTACGGAAATTATGTTACAATCTGGAAGAAACAGCCGGACGGCAGTTGGAAATATGTTTTAGACGGAGGAAGCACAACACCAGCACCTGAGTATAATAAATAAAAAAACGGCGGATAATTTTATAAATCCGCCGCTCGAAAAACTAACTTAACGTTTGCCTATTTACTTCATTAACATCATTTTTTGAATTTTAATTTGATTGTCCTGCTGTAACTGATAGAAATAAACTCCGGAAGAAAGGTTAGATGCATCAAAGTTAACAGTGTGAACTTGCCCGTTAGCTGCAATTCCATTATATAACGTTTTTACTTCCTGTCCTAAAACATTAAAAACTTTCAATGTTACCAATCCGGTTTTCCCAACTGTAAAATTGAT
>JAKAHQ010000201.1 GCA_021814855.1 Bacteroidota bacterium
GAATGTACAACGGCGACCGTTCCCGTAAAGAAGTTTTGGTGGAATACGGTTTCCGACTTCCTTCCGCGCTCGATAATCGTCCGCTGAAGTTTGAAGAGTTTGAAGCGATGACTAACCAGGTAATATATGTTAGCGCTACGCCGGCGGATTACGAACTCAGGAAAAGTCAGGGCGTTTTTGTCGAACAGGTTATTCGTCCTACCGGCTTGCTCGACCCTGAAATAGAGATTCGCCCCATCAAAGGTCAGATAGACGATTTGATAGGAGAGATTCGCAAAAGATCTGAAAAGGGAGAGCGTGTTCTCGTTACAACTCTTACCAAAAAGATGGCGGAAGATTTAACGGATTACTTAGATAAGCTGAAAATAAAAGTCCGTTACATTCACAGCGAGGTTGACGCGCTGGAACGCGTTGAGATAATCCGCGACCTAAGAATCGGCGATTTTGATGTTCTTGTCGGAGTGAACCTATTGCGCGAAGGATTGGATCTTCCCGAAGTTTCTCTTGTTGCGATTATCGACGCGGACAAAGAAGGTTTTCTCAGAAGCGAAAGGTCTTTGATGCAGACCGCAGGCCGTACCGCACGTAACGTGAACGGCAAAGTAATTATGTACGCAGATAAAATTACCGATTCGATGCGTAAAACAATTGACGAGACAAACCGGAGAAGGAAGCTTCAGGCAAAATACAACGAAGAGAACAATATCACGCCTAAAACAATTTATAAAAGCGTTGAAGAAATAATGTCGTCAACTTCAATTGCCGATGTGCGCAAGAAAGATTACGAAAAAGAAGAAGCAGCGTTTATGAAGGTCGCCGAGCCGGTTATTAAATATATGAGCGATGATCAGCGGAGAGAATTACTAGAGCAAATGAATGAAGAAATGCTTGCCGCAGCTAAAGATTTGGAGTTTGAACGGGCTGCTAATCTTCGCGACGAAATTGATAAGCTGAAGAAGATGATCAAATGATAAGCATTCGATTTTACCTGCCGATGCTAAAAATAGTTTAACAATCCCGCCGCAGCCGATGCGCGGCATTCGCTAAAATTTGTTTTGCTCTCCAAATCGATTTATGTTAATTTGATTTCGAATTCGTTACAAATGGTTTTTTCAAATTCAAGATTGCCGGCATCAAACCTGCAAGAAAGGCGGAAAACAAATCTAGATTATAAACGGAGTTGTTCATGAATATCCTTTTCCCGGTTCTTGGAGCAGCAATTCTTTTTTTTATCTTTTACAAGTCTTATGGATCTTTCCTAGCAAAAAAGATTTTTGAACTCGATGATTCTCATCCCACACCTGCCGTTACAATTAACGATGGAGTAGATTTTGTTCCAACCAATTCAAAATTTTTAATGGGTCAGCATTTTTCCGCGATTGCCGCTGCCGGTCCAATAACAGGTCCAATTATTGCCGGCATTATTTTCGGATGGGCGCCCGCATTAATCTGGATTATTATCGGATCAATTTTTATCGGCGGCGTTCACGATATGGGTTCGATCATTGCTTCCGTTCGGCATAAAGCAAGATCAATCACCGAAGTCGTTAAAGAAAATGTTTCCAAACGCGCTTGGATTCTTTTTATGATCTTTATCTGGATTGCTCTTATCTATCTTATCATAGCTTTTACGGATATTACTTCAAGCTCCTTTGTTGGTGTGGTTACACTTGAGAGCGGGCAAAAAGTCGGCGGCGGCGCAATTGCCACATCTTCAATTTTGTACCTGCTGCTTCCGGTTGTGATGGGAATACTTTTACGAACATCAAAATTATCTTTAACATGGGCGACAATTATTTTTCTTCCGCTCGTAGGATTGTCGATCTGGATTGGTCCGTACATTCCTTTTGACCTAACTTCGATATTCGGGCTATCGATTCACAGCGCTCAAAAGATTTGGAACGTTTTTATTTTGCTTTATTGTTTCATTGCGTCGATAATTCCCGTATGGATACTGCTTCAGCCGCGCGGACATCTCGGAGGTTACTTTTTATATGCGGCATTAATTTCCGCCGCGGTAGGATTAATTTTCGGAGGATTCTCGGTTCAATACCCAGCATTTATAAATTTAAGTGGCGGTTACGGTAATTTCTGGTTCCCGATGTTTCCGGTTTTATTTATTACAATCGCGTGCGGCGCGTGTTCCGGTTTTCATTCCATGGTTGGTTCGGGAACCACTTCCAAACAAATTGCCAAAGAGAGCGATACTAAAATTATAGGGTACGGTATGATGCTGATGGAAGGAATGGTTGCTGTCGTATCTCTTGCATGCGTAATGATTCTTGCCAAAGATAATTCTCTTGTTAAAACCCCTCCCAATTTTATTTATGCATCTGGTATCGGCAAGTTCGTTGAGCTTTTAGGTATTCCTTCCGCGCTCGGAATTTCTTTCGGTTTAATGGCGTTCACAACTTTTGTTTATGATACCCTAGATGTCTGCACGCGTCTTGCGAGGTATATTATAGAAGAACTGACCGGCTGGAAAAGCAAGACAGGCAGGGCGTTTGCCGCCGCAATCACAATAGGTGTTCCGTTATTTTTTGTCACCGCCACTCTAAATAATTCTAACGGAAACCCGGTTCCGGCATGGAAAATCTTCTGGAATATTTTCGGGGCGTCAAATCAATTGCTTGCCGCGCTGGCGTTAATCGGAATTACCGTATGGCTGTACAAAACGGCAAAGAATAAATATGCGTGGACAGTTCCTTTTATCCCCGCTGTGTGGATGTTTTTTATTTCTAATTGGGCGTTGATAGTTCTTATGCGTGACGGGTGGTTTAAAGCGGGTACTTTTAATTTGAATGCGGACCCGGTTCCTTTAATTGCTCTTGCCCTTTTGCTGCTTTCGATTGGTTTAGCCGCAGAAACAACATGGATTGTTTTTTTAAGAAAAAAAACTTTAGAACCGGCAAGCACATAGGGAAAGATTTTTTGTAAGTAAAAAGGGATAGAAAAAATTTTTCCATCCCTTTCTTTAAAACAGCGCGATCCGTATTTCAGAGCGAACTAATTTGTTATTCCCAATTTCGTTTTCAACTCCGCAGGTATCACATCTTTATGAACCATAATTGCAATTGTCTTCAGACGAACATACGGCACCGATAAATACCAGTAACCGTCGTATTTTTTATCCTTTGTGCCCCACGAATTTTTTGTATAATAAAAAACGTCGCCGTTCTGATCTTTTGCCAGGCCGGTAATATGCATTAAGTGATCATCTGTAGTTGTGCGGTTATCGAAGGCCTGCTGCCGCATTTCTTGAGTTACGGCTTTCTCTTTCACCGGCTGATCTTTGTCGTCGTCTTCCTTCTTTGCATCGTCGGTTGTTTCTTCGTCAGCCGGAATTGTTGCTACGCATTTTTTACGGCTGAAGCTTTTTTCGCTTACATCGCCGTCCCACGCAACGGAATAACCTTTCTCAAGAGCGTTGTCGATAATTTTCATTATGTCGTCGAGCGGAACATTGTAGTATTGATCTTTACTCCAGTTGTCCGGCACTTCCAAATCAAATTTTGTGTAGAACGGATGATGCGTGTAAGAAGTAAGCTCAACGTAATCATCCGGGTTGAATTCCATCGCCTCAACAAAACTTTTTGGAGTATAAGTTTTTCCTTCGTACGTAAATTCTTTCGGCGGTACTCCGAGGTAGATGTTCAAAGTTGATTCTATTACTTGAGGCCAGACCGGCGTTATCTTTCCGCCCTTGTCTTTGTTAACCGCATCAACCTCCGCTTTAACAATCGCATCGAGTTCCCCGTTGTTATATAAATCTTCGTTGATGTTCATTCCTTTGTAAACTTCTTCCGGGACGAATCCGTACTTGCGTATCACGTTCATCACGTCGTGTGCTTGGCCGCCTTCGCCGAAATTTGTGAGCCCTTCATAACGGATATAATTTTCCGCCTTTGGTAAATATGTGTACCGAACATTCCACATCGGAGAAAGAATATGTTCTCCTTTTCCCATCCGCATTAATTCCGTTTCAACAAAAGATGTTGTTGCAAACGACCAGCACGTTCCGGTCTTTGCCTGGTTTTTTACCGGCGTAGTTTTTACCTGGTAAACCATTGTGAATTCGTATTGATCGGCTTTGGCCTTTTTTCCCTGCGGGTAAACCAGGACCGGTATTAAGATTAATAGCACAGCCAACTTTAAAACAAAGCGGGTAAATTTCATCGCTCCTCCATTAAACCATTTTGATTTTTGCATAAAACTAATTTATAACTTAGCCCAGACAAATTCATTTTTATTGAACAAAGGAAATACTAAAAGCACCAACCTTACTTAATTGAAATCCAAATTGATTTTTATTTCCTTACGCAATAATTTGAATTCAGATTCATCAATATGAGGAGAAAAACGTGTGTGTGAAGAAGGGATTTAATCTCTTTGGTGTGGTATCTCTAATTGTAATTTTCTTATCTCAGTCTCTCTATTCGCAATCGGCGCAAAAATTTGGATTAGTAATTCACGGTGGCGCTGGAACAATCTTAAAGAAAAACATGACGCCCGAAAAGGAAGCCGCTTATATTTCCAAACTTAACGAAGCGCTGGAAACCGGTTATAAAATTTTGGAAAGCGGCGGAAGCAGTCTTAACGCTGTTGAGAAAGTTATCAACATAATGGAAGATTCGCCCTTATTTAATGCGGG
>JAKAHQ010000202.1 GCA_021814855.1 Bacteroidota bacterium
CGCGAACTGGTTTTGATTTACCAAGGTGGCCACCTCTCTTCCTGTTACATCATAAACCGTGATCGTGACGTGCGATTCCTTCGGCACATCATATTGTATCGTCGTCGTTGGGTTGAACGGATTCGGATAATTTTGGTAAAGGGCGAACACTTTCGGAATGCCGTTCGGCGCGTCGATGGTGGCTACAATATTCAGCGCTTTCTTCGGAACAATTATTATGGGAGTTTACGCTAAACGACCTTTTGCGATTGCGCCTTACATGGGAGAAAATGCGTTTGTGGCTTACACGGTTGTTAATGTGCTGTATTATAGTTGGCAAACCGCATTAGGCGCAATTTTTATCGGCGGTATTTTATTTACGCTGCTTACAATATTTAATATAAGAAGCTGGCTTGCAAACGCTATTCCTGAAAGTTTGAAAATTGCTTTCGCTGCGGGTATCGGCCTGTTTCTTACATTCATTGGCCTTAACGAAACAGGAATTGTAAAAATCGGTGTGCCGGGCGCGCCGGTGCATGTCGGCAATTTTCATGACGCCTCCGTACTGTTGGGAATATTTGCTTTTGTCTTCATCGGCATTCTGATGATGAAAAAAGTTAACGGCTCGATACTAATCGGAATTCTTGTTGCCACGGCTCTTGGATTTATTTTTAAAGTGACTCCGCTACCGGAAAAAATTGTAAGTATACCGCCGGATATAAGACCGGTATTTCTTCAGCTTGATATTGCCGGTGCGTTGGGCTGGGGCTTCTTCTCGGTTATTCTTGTCGTGTTCGTAATGGATTTCGTCGATACAATGGGCACCCTTCTCGGATTGGGTTACAAAGCAAAGATGCTGGATGAGAATGGAAATCTTCCCGATATTGAAAAACCAATGTTATGCGATGCATTAGCAACCGTAGTCGGCGCTGTATGCGGCACAACAACAACCGGCGCTTACATTGAATCGGCTACGGGAATAGAGGCCGGAGGAAAATCCGGTTTAACAGCGGTTGTTACAGCCATATTATTTTTATGCGCGTTATTTTTTGCTCCATTGTTTTCTGCAATTCCTGCTTACGCTTATGGTTCGGCTTTAATCATAGTTGGATTGCTGATGTTATCGCCCCTATCCCACATAAAATTTAACGACCTGGCGGAGACAATTCCGGTTTTTGTAACAATAACCTTAATGAGCTTTACGTACAATCTCGGAATTGGAATGACAGCCGGGTTTGTTATGTATCCGCTAACAATGCTAATTGATGGTAGAGTTAAGTCAATCTCTTTGGGAATGTGGATACTTTGCGGATTCTCGGTGTTGTTCTATGTATTCTACCCGTATTAAAACACGCAGGATTACCTTTGCCGAATATCCCAAGAATCCGTTTTTTATTAATAACATCTAACGGGTAAGATTAATTATTTATTCCCGAGAAATGAGGAAAAGATGGCTACAAAAAAAGCGTTAGTAAAACAGATTAAAGGCGTTACATTTATGGGCAAGACGGATTCCAACCATTGGGTACCAATGGACGGACCGGAAAATTTTGGCGGGAGCGATGCCGGAACAAGACCTAAAGAATTGATCCTTCTTGCGCTTGGAGGATGCACCGGCAGCGATGTTGCAGTTATTCTTAACAAGAAAAAAATTAAGCTCGATAATTTCGAAATACATATTGACGCTGAAGTTCAGGAAACTCACCCGCAGGTGTTCACCAAAATAAATTTGGAATATGTTTTCTATGGAAAGGATATTTCTAAAGAAGCGGTTGAAAGGGCAATTGAGTTGTCATTAACTACATATTGCAGTGTAACCGCGATGCTTCAAAAGGCCGTTGAGATTACACATGGCTATAGAATTGAAGAAACAAAATAATTTTAAATGGCGTGTGCGGAAAATCGAATCGGCTACAAATAATTTTCGGGAATCGGTTTCCTTCCCGCGTATCCTTCGCTGAGCGGATGATAAAAACGGATATCGTCCTCGTCGCTGCGCCAGCAAAGTAATACTTCTTCTTCATCAATAATCGATGGAAAGTCAACCAAACCTATTTGGAAATTCCAATCCTTATAAGTGCAGCCGATTTCCTCAAGCTCTTTCATAAAAGTGTTGATCTGGTTAGCAAGGTTTTCGATCTCCGTGTTTTCTTCAATTTGCCCGTTCAAGGATTCGGCAATTGTCCTAATCTCAAATGCATTGTTCAAAATGTCGCGGACAATCTGCCTTACAAGCGGCAATGTGCGTCTTGCTTCCTTAACTGTAAAATGTTTGGTTTCTACGGCCGACATAGCACCTTCTTTTTAATTGCTTGTAACATACAAATGAAAAATGAAAAGTGTAAGTTCCCGAAGGCATAAATTTATTTTAATAACTTGACAGTGTGTCTTTTAATATATATTTTATTGTTAGATTGAATTTTGAGTAATTGCTTAAGTGAAAACAACAAAAAAATACGGCAAGAAAGTAGATCTGGCGTTAGCTACCTGGGTAAAGCTGGCCCGCGCGTTTTCTTCGTTCAGTAAAAAATCTTCCGAAAAAATAAAATCTTTCGGATTAACTCAACCGCAATTTGCAGTGATTGAAGCGTTGGGACATTTGGGCTCGCTGAAAGTTGGAGAAATTTGTGATAAGATGCTTGTAAGCGGCGGTAATATGACTCTTGTGCTTGATAATATAGAAAAGCTCGGTTATCTTGAACGAATACCAAGCAAGGAAGATAGAAGAGCCATCGATGTTCAGCTTACTCAAAAAGGCCGGGAATTGTTTGATGAAATATTTAAAGTGCACGCCGAGCATATTACCAAATTGATGTCCGTGCTTACGCCCGAAGAACAAAAAGATCTTGGCGATCTTCTTAAAAAACTCGGAACCGGCGTTCATAAACTTTAAATAATTTTTTTGTGCTGTTATTACTAACTCGTAATATTTGAAATCGTATTAAGAAAAGGAGTAAAAATGAACGAGACATTTAGAAGCGGTCAGAGGGGACGTACAAAAATAGATTGGCTTGATAGCCATCACAGTTTTTCGTTTGGCGACTACTACGATCCGGATAACATTCACTTTGGACCGTTGAGAGTATTGAATCATGATTTGATTCAGCCCGGAGGCGGTTTTCCAACTCATCCTCATAAAGAAATGGAAATTGTGACGATAGTGCTGGAAGGCGTTGTGGCTCACAAGGACAGCTCCGGAGGACAAGGATTCATAGGCGTTAACGAAATTCAGAGAATGACTGCCGGCAGCGGTATTCGTCATTCGGAGTTTAATCCTTCCGATGAAAATATGCTGAACCTTCTGCAGATATGGTTCATCCCCAATCAATTGGGATTGACACCGTCGTATGAACAAAAGAAATATTCTCCTGAAGAAAAGAAAAACAAATTGCTTAAAGTGGTCAGCGGAAATAAAGATAACGCGCTTATTTTTATAAACCAGGATGCTGAAATTTTTCTTTCTGATTTAGATAAGGATAAGTCCCTTTGGCATGAATTGAAGAAGGGAAGGGGAGTTTACCTGTATTTGATTAAGGGAAAAATTGAAGTAGCCGGTCTTGCTTTGAATACCGGCGACGCCGCCAAACTTACCGAAGCCGGTTTGTTGAACATCACTACCCTTGAGAATTCCAATATTATTCTTTTTGATATGGCTCTGTAACGTTGCCGACCGTTAATAAATATTGAGTATATCTGCTTTCAAATTTATAGCGGCTGAAAAAACCGGCCGCTATTCAAATATCCTTCCTTTGGATTTTACTCTCTCAATCTTAAAGACTAATTTTCGAATAGACATTAAGAACCTTTGGAGTAATAATGGCTGTAATTAGACCTTTCAAGGCGTTAAGACCTAATGAAAAAGTTGCTCATTTAGTTGCAAGCGTTCCTTATGATGTAGTTAATCGCGAAGAAGCGGCCGAGTTTGCAAAGGGAAATCCGATTAGTTTTCTCCGCATAACCCGCTCGGAAATTGAGATGAAAGAAAAAGTAGATGTTTATTCTTCGGAAGTTTATCAGAAAGCAAAATCCAACTTAAAGCGGCTGCAAAACGAAGCGCCGCTTACTCAAGATCCGGCCCCGCATTTTTATTTATATAAACTGGTTATGGACCATCACTCGCAGATTGGAATAGCCGCAACTTTTTCCGTTGAAGATTATGATAAAGATATTATCATGAAGCACGAAAAAACCCGGAAAGTTAAAGAGGACGACAGAACTAACCATATCGTTACAACCGAGGCGCAAACCGGACCTGTATTTCTTACTTATAGAAATGTTTCCGACATAGATAAAATTGTAAACGATACAGTTAAAAAGTACGATCCTATTTATGATTTCACCGCCCCGGATGGAATTAAACACACAATTTGGATTTTGCCCGACGAGCAGAACGACCGCATTGTTTCTTTAATCGCGAGTGTGAAGAATTTATATATTGCGGACGGGCATCACCGCGCGGCAAGCGCAAGCAGAGCGCAGAAAGTAAAGAAGGAATTAAACCCGGCTAATAACGGCAATGAAGAATATAATTTCTTCCTGGGAGTTTTATTTCCGGCGAATCAATTAAAAATTCTTCCCTACAACCGAGTGATTCATGATTTGAAAATGGGTAAGGATGAGTTTATTGAAAAAATTAAAAAATATT
>JAKAHQ010000203.1 GCA_021814855.1 Bacteroidota bacterium
TTCAACGAAATAGGTAAAAGTATAGTTGGGCAAAAAGCAATGATCGAACGGCTTGTTGTTGGACTGCTTTCAAACGGGCACGTTTTACTGGAAGGCGTTCCGGGTCTTGCTAAGACTTTAGCCATTAAAACGCTTTCGGCATCTATGAAAGCCAAATTCCAGAGAATTCAATTTACTCCCGATCTTTTACCTGCGGATTTAATCGGCACGCTTATATATAACCAGAAGGACGGTAACTTTGCAATAAAGAAGGGACCAATCTTTGCCAACTTTATTCTTGCAGACGAAATCAACCGCGCGCCCGCCAAGGTTCAAAGCGCTTTGCTCGAAGCAATGCAGGAGAGACAGGTAACCATCGGAGAATCGACATTTAAATTGGATGAACCGTTCTTGGTGCTCGCTACGCAAAACCCTATTGAACAGGAAGGAACATACCCGCTTCCGGAAGCGCAGGTAGATCGTTTTATGCTGAAGATTAAAATCACTTATCCTTCCCGCGAAGAAGAACAAAAAATTATGAAGCTGAACACTTCGAACGATTCGGCAAATATAAATCCAGTAATTTCTCCTGAAGATATTTTGAACGCGAGAAAACTTGTTCACGAAATTTATGTAGACGAAAAGATCGAACGATATATCCTTGATATAGTATTTGCTACAAGAAACCCTAAAGATTACGGTCTTGACGAACTGACCGAGCTTATTAGTTACGGCGGGTCTCCGCGTGCAACAATAAACCTTGCAATGGGCGCGCGGGCTATGGCTTTTATACGAAGAAGAGGTTATGTAATTCCGGAAGATGTTAGGTCAATCTGCGCCGATGTGCTTCGTCACCGTGTTGCTGTTACTTACGAAGCCGAAGCGGAAGATATTTCTTCGGAAACGATCATTTCGAAAATATTAAATAAGATTGAAGTGCCGTAATGAATTTGTCGGTTGTCCATTGCCGGTCGTCTGTTGTTATGCATTTTGCATTTAACAACCAATCACCGGCAACGAACAACTGAACACTGACAAAACTATGCTTACTAAAGAATTACTAAAACAAGTTAGACAAATTGAAATTCGCACGCGCGGAATTGTAAACGAAGTTTTTTCCGGCGAGTATCATTCCGTATTTAAAGGAAGAGGAATGGAGTTTGCCGAGGTACGCGAATATAATTTCGGCGATGATATACGAAGCATCGACTGGAATGTTACCGCGCGGTTCGGGCATCCCTTTGTAAAAATATTTGAGGAAGAGCGCGAACTTACGGTTATGCTGCTTGTGGATTTGATCGGCTCTCTCGTTTTCGGTTCGGTAGAAAAAACCAAACAACGAATAGCCGCCGAGTTAAGCGCTGTGCTTGCCTTTTCAGCCTTGAAGAATAATGATAAAGTAGGTCTGATATTATTTACGGACAGGATTGAAAAGTTTGTTCCTCCAAGAAAAGGGAAGAGCCACGTACTGAGAATAATCCGCGAAGTTCTTTCTTTCGAACCGCAAGGTAACCAAACAAATATTCGACAAGCGCTCGAATACTTTAACCACACCGTTAAGAAAAAAGCCATAGTGTTTTTGATCTCCGATTTTATCGATATCGGTTACGAAAAAATATTACGCATTGTTGGCAAGAAGCACGACTTGATAGGAATAGTATTGCGCGATCCGAGAGAAAAAGAAATTATCGATGCGGGCCTTGTAAAATTTCGCGATGCCGAAACCGGGGAATTAAGATTTGTTGATACAAGCGATAAAGCGGTTAGAAAGGCGATCATCGACGAGAACGCACGCTGGGCCGAATACCGGCGGCAGCTTTTTCTTTCGAGCAGATTGGATTCGATTGATATCGAAACCTCCGGTTCGTATGTAACGCCTCTTGTAAATTTCTTTAAGCTGAGGGAAAAACGATGGTAAAATTTATTCGTCCGCTTCTTCTTTTATTCTTTATTTCCATCGTCTCAGTCGAGGCGCAAAATATTTCCGTAAAAGCCACGACCGATACTACCACTTACAATGTCGGCGATTATATAAAATATCAGCTTGAACTCAAGTACGACAAAGAAATAAAACCTGTTCTACCTCCGGTAAAAGACAGCGTTAAAGTATTGGAGTTTATAAAAGCGATGCCCGTGGACAGCAGCCAGGCGGATTCAAAGATCGATAAAAAGTACACATTCATTTTTTCTAAATACGATTCCGCCCAGGTTACAATTCCTTCTCTAAAAGTTTTTTATACAGTTGGAAATGATACAGCTAAAAAATTCCTAAATACAATTCCGGTTACAATTCTTGTTAAGACACTTGAGGTAAATCCCAAGGAAGATATTAAGGATATTAAAGAGCCGATGAAACTTCCGCCGGACTGGCTGTTTATTATCCTTTTAATATTGGGAATTGCGTTGCTGGCCTTTGCAGGATATTACGGATACAAGTATTACAAGAAACGCAAACAGCAAAAAGAAAATATTATACCGGAAGTAATTATTCCCCCGCACGAAGTTGCCCTTAGCGAACTTCATGTTCTTGAAGATAAAAAATTATGGCAGCAGGGATTGGTCAAAGAATATCACTCCGAGATTACCGGGATAGTAAGAAAATATTTTGAACACCGTTTTAACTTCCGCGCACTCGAAATGACATCCGCGGAAATTTTAGCGGTGCTCGGTTTTATAGAAGAAGGTAAAAAAGTTGTAAATGCCGCAAACGATTTTTTCAGCAACGCGGACCTTGTAAAATTTGCCAAGTTCCAGCCCATGCCGAGTGTTAACGAAGAAATGATGAAAGAGGCATACAATATTGTCGATCAAACAATACCGGCTGCGCCAAAGCCGGATGTAAGCGAGGAAACTAATGTTCAGTGATATTAAATTCGCTTACCCTTTTGTATTGTGGATGCTGCTGCTTGTACCGGCAATAGGATACTGGTATTGGAAAAAGCGCGATAAGGTTTCTCCAAATTTCACATACTCTTCATTGCAAATTTTTGGAAGGGCGCCGCGAACGCTAAAAGAAAAACTTGCAGATCTTCCGGCATGGCTCCGCTTAGCCGCGCTGGCTTTGCTTATTATTGCTGCGGCAAGACCTCAAAGCTTTTCCAGCGGTGAAAATATGTATACGGAAGGAATCGATATTGCCATGGTGCTTGATATTTCCGGTAGTATGATGTCCGAGGATTTTAAACCCAACCGTCTTGAAGCCGCCAAAAAGGTTATCGATGATTTCATTGCCGGAAGAACAAACGACAGAATCGGTCTTGTAATTTTTTCCCGCGACGCATTTACTCAATGCCCGCTTACAATTGATTACAACGTTTTGCGAGGCCTTCTTAGAGAAGTGAAAACCGGCATGGTAGAAGACGGAACTGCAATAGGCAATGCCATTGCCGACGGCGTTAACAGGTTGAAGGACAGCAAATCTAAAAGCAAGGTGATGATACTGCTTACCGACGGCGTTAATAACGCCGGTGAAATTGATCCTCTTACCGCTGCCCAGATCGCTCAGAAATTTGGAGTAAGAATTTATACCGTCGGAGTCGGAACGATAGGGCAAGCACCTTATCCTTTCCAAACTCCGTTTGGAATTCGCTACCAGATGATACCCGTTGAGATAGATGAAAATTTATTGCAGCAAATAGCAAACATTACCGGCGGAAAATATTTCCGCGCTACGGATAACCAGAAACTTCAGCAGATTTACGACCAGATAGATAAGCTGGAAAAAACCCGTGTTGAAGTAACATCTTACAGAAATGCTAAAGAACTTTTTTACGGCTGGGCATTTGCCGGATTTATTTTGCTCTTTGCCGAAGTCGGATTATCAAGAACTTATTTGAGAAAGTTACCGTGATTCGTTTTGCACATAGTGAATACCTTTACCTGTTGTGGCTTATACCGCTGTTGATATTTTTATTCTGGTACACTTACAACAAACAAAATAAAATTCTGGAAAAGTTTGCCGGAACAAAACTTCACGATGTTCTCTTTCCGTTAAGAAGCGCGTTAAAGTCCCCGTTGAAATACGGAATTACTCTTTTTGCAATGGGACTTTTGATAATCGCCATTGCTAATCCTCAGATCGGTACCAAGATAGAAGATGTTAAACAAATTGGAATTGACGTTTATATTTTGCTCGATGTTTCTAAAAGTATGGCGGCGCAGGATATTAAACCGAGCCGGCTTGACAAAGCCAAATTTGAAATCTCGAATTTAATTCAGCGGCTTCAGGGAGATAGAATCGGTCTGATTGTTTTTGCAGGTGATGCATTCATTCAGTTTCCGCTGACATCGGATTATTCTGCGGCAAATCTGTTTCTAAACGCCGTCGATTTCAGCACTGTGCCTCAGCCCGGAACTGCGATAGCACCCGCGCTTGAAAAAGCTTTGAAATCTTTCCGCTACGACGACAACACTAAAAAAGTAATCGTATTAATGACCGACGGCGAAGATCATGAAGGAGATATAAACGCTGCGGTTGACGAGGCGAAATCCAAAGATGTGGCAATTTACGCTATCGGTTTCGGATCGTCGGCAGGCGTCCCCATTCCTATAATGGACGACTCCGGCAAACAAATCGGGTTCAAGAAAGACAACGACGGAAATATTGTTCTAACAAAGCTTGATGAAGCT
>JAKAHQ010000204.1 GCA_021814855.1 Bacteroidota bacterium
TAAAATCCGTGTACCGAGAAAAAACAAATTTGGACGGATCCTTTACCGGGTTTGCGAGAAAAACCGCGGCAACGGCTATTACTAAAACAATCGGCGGAAGAATATAATTTTTCTTCTCCAAAGTTTTTGTTTTATACACCGTGCCGATTAAAATCATTAAGACAACATTTTTAATTATCGATTCGAACGGCGACATTTTAATCATCTCGCCGAAGCAGCCGCAGTTCTGAGTATCCTTCAAAATAAATCCGGAGTAGAGAAGGTAAAGTGTGAACCCAATGAGAAAAAGCGACGCGACCGGAATTGCAATTTGTTTGATTGAAAACGGCTGCAGAAACATAAAGCCGATTCCAAATTCCAGACCAATTAAAACCCGCACGAGTACAGCGGCGGTTTCCCGCGAGTGAGCTATGCCGTGATCGACCAAAATAATCTCAACTATTCCGGGTGCTATGAATTTTGAATACGCGGACAGAATGAATACAACCCCGATAACAACTTGAGCCAGCAGCGCGATTTTGTTTTTCATTTCAATTCATTTATTTCGTCAATAAAATAACAATGGTTATGCCGCTTCATCCCGATCTTGGGATAATATTCAATTGCTGCAGGCGCCGAAAGCAAAATTAATTTTGCCGGTTCACTCGCAAGTTTAGTTCTTCGAATAAGTTCTTTGCCTATTCCACTGTGCTGATAACTCAAACATACTGCAAGATCGGAAAGATATGTACAGTAAGAAAAATCGGAAACGGATCGCGCTACGCCGACAAGTTTTCCGTTTTCTCTTGCCGTTAAAATTAAGTTGGCGTTAAGAACCATTTTTTCAATTCTTGCCCGGTCGTTTACGGGCCTTCTTTCCCCCAAAGTAGATTCAACCAAAACATCGATGAATTCATCGACGCCGATTTTCTCTTCTATCTTGTATTGAATTTCTTCCGGCATTTTCTTCCAAATGAAATTATGATTTGATCTGTAAAGATGCATTCCATTTTAAAGATTAAAGATGAAATGAGCAATAATTATTCTAAAGCCGGTCAATTCATTATTAAAGATTGTCCGGTACCACATCAATAATTTTTGCGGTACCGGACAAACTGTTATGCGAATAACTTTCTGTCTACGTACTTGATATCATTCGGGTCGAAATACGGTTTAGCCCAACTGTTGTCTTTTTTCAAAACAACAGTTTTCGGTTTTCCTTTTTTATCATATTTAATTGCGCGAAAATGAAAATGATCAACCAGCCGCAACGCCTCGATTGCGTAGACAGTTGCTATATCCTGATCTTTAACACAGATTAGATTATCGCCGTTGCTTTCTTCTCCGCCGAGCGCAAGGTTTGATGATCCAAAATAAACCGCCGCATCCGGCGTGTTGAAATCCGTGACCACAAACTTATGATGAATTTTGTGCGCGTTATAATCGGCTTCCAATTTAAACGGAGGAGGCAAAACCTTGCTGATACTCTTAGCGTTAACCAGTATGCCTTTCTTTGAACCCGGCTTGTAAAGAGAAACCGCGCTTACCTGGTCGGAAATGCCGTAACTGAAAATCGTAGTTTTATTCTGAATGTTTTTCAACGCGGGCATAACAGGTCCGCCGCTGCGGTCGATCTGCATTACGGAAAAAAGCACGCTGCTTTTTGCGTTGTTAACTGAATCCGCGACGCGCTGCAAAATTATCTCCGCTCCCTTTTGATTATGCGGCGAATAGGTTATCTCAATCGACTGCTGGTTTGTATTTGAAAATGTAAACGGCGATGAATCGGCGTAAGCGGTTTTGGAAAATTCTTTCATCTTTGATACGCCGTACGAAGCTTCAAAAATATTATGGTAGAGCTCGGCAATTTTAGGATCGTTAAAAACAGCCACATGATTAGCATTGACGCATAAGCCCGTTATGGAAAAATTTGTCGAGCCGGTTAATATTCTTTTGGGCTTGGTGTTTTCAAGGAAGATAAAAATCTTATTGTGCTGAAGGCGGGAAAAATGTCCGCGTGTAATATCCGCGTTGCCGGTTTTTGCCTTTTTGAATAACCCCTCAAATTTCGATTCGCTTGAAACGGCTGTGCCGTGACCGGTTATCTTCTTTTTGCCGTACTTATCTTTTTCGGTAATGACGCTGTCATCAAGAATCACGCGAATTCTTCCGGCTTTGGCTAAGGCAAGGCAACGGTTTGCTATCTGCGGTTCGTTAAGATCGTAAGCGAACATTTCGACAGTTATCTTTTTGTTCTTGACTGCCTCGTCAAGTAATTCCAGTATTCTTTGCCGCGCGGTAAAACCGAGGTACTCGTATAAATCTTCGTAAGAGTATGTAATCTTATTCCGCACTGCAAATTTTTTTGAAGTGTCGAAGAGCCAGTCGCCCTTGGGAATAATGTCATTGTTTGTCCCAAACCTATATTGATAAGCCTGGGAGGTAAGGTACGATCTCGTAAACGCGAGTTCAATAGGGCCGTCAACAAATCTTTGCACGTCGATTGAAACATCAACAGTTAGGTTTTTGTCAATCGGCTCCAGCATTTTTTCCCCTTTGTTAAAATAACGCGGCGTTACATAATAAGTATATGAACCTTGCTCGTACTTGTTTAGATCCTGATGCGTAACGCCGGGCACATGGATCCATCTGAATTTTTGAAAAGGAGCTTCGTCGGAATGTGTAAGAGCGTCTTTCCCGTCGAAGTTGAGAGAGTTGTAAAGAAAATATTTTTTTCCGCGCGGAGTTTTATACTGTATTGTGAATCCTACAAAATTACTCCTGTTGAGTTTCTCGTCGATATCGAACGCAAGCAGCGTCATCGAATCGCCGGCATAAGCTTTTACTTCCAACCCGTTCTTGGAATTTTGTGAAATCATAACGTTCCCCTACATCGTTATTGTTAATTGATTAATGATACTCTTAAAACAAACAGGAATTTTCTCTGCAAGGAATTTATATTCTATATCAGCATTCCGAATATCGAAAGAGGAAGGAAATTTATTTTGCCTGCTTACCAGATTAAAAACCGCAAATGATCTGTACGGCGCTGCCGGTCGCCTTGATTTGCGATCCGGCTAAGCTTTTACCAATTCAAGTTCGGGATAGTCTTTTAATCGTTTTCTAAACTCGGCGGATAGCACTTGAAATTTTTTCAAATCGGTATCCAAACAAGCGTCCACGCGTTTGCACTTTATATCGTCGTAATTTATTTGCTGAGGAAATTGTGAAGAAGTGAAATCAACCCGTTCATCATCTATATAATTGTAATAATGCCACTCATCGCCGGCTTTTGTTTTACGAATTTCGCCGCCAAAGACATCGTTGATGACAAGAGCTGTAACGCTGCATTGGCCTCGCGCCGGATTTTCGGCGCTCCATTTAGAACCGGTATCCAGCGACCAGCATTTATTTAGAATCTCAAGAACTATTTTCTTTCTGTTCTCATCCATAGCAAATTCTTACCTTAAGATTACATTTATGGTAGTTAAAATATCATTTACGGCAATAATTTCAATAGTAGATTTTCTTTTTATTGATTTAAAATTATTCGACGGAACAACTATTTTTTTAAATCCAAGTTTTTCGGCTTCCTGAATTCTTTTATCGATATGACTTACGCTGCGAACCTCGCCGCCGAGCCCGACCTCGCCAATAACAACCGTATCTTTCTTCGCGGGTTTGTCGGAAAAATTTGAGGCAATCGCGCAGCAGACTGCTAAATCAACCGCAGGCTCTTCAATTCTCAAACCGCCGGCAATATTAAGAAAAACATTCTGAACAGAGAGGCGAAGGTTGGCTCTCTTTTCCAAAACGGCAAGTAAAATAGAAAGTCTTCTATAATCGAAACCGGTTGCGACACGTTGAGGATTTCCGTAAGCGGAGGGAGTAACAAGCGCCTGCACCTCCAACAAAATCGGTCTTGTTCCTTCCATGCTCGATGTAATTACAGAGCCGGTAATTTCTTTTTCGCGCTCGCTTAAAAATATTTCGCTCGGATTTTTTACCTCAGCAAGGCCGTCGTCATGCATTTCAAAAATTCCGATTTCATTTGTGCTGCCGAAACGGTTTTTCTGCGCGCGCAGAATTCTATAAGAGTAACTCCTCTCGCCTTCAAACTGCAGAACCGTATCTACAATATGTTCGAGCACTTTTGGACCGGCAATTGCGCCGTCTTTTGTAACATGGCCAACTATAATAATGGCGCAGTGCTTTTTCTTTGCAAGCTGCATTAATTCCGTTGTACATTCTCTAATCTGTGTAACCGTTCCAGGCGCATTCTCAAAATCCGGTTTGTAAGTAGTTTGTATGGAGTCTACAATTACAACATCGGGTTCATGTTTTTCGATAGCGTTCAGAATAACGTCAAGGTCGGTCTCCGTCATAACGGAAATTTTATCCGAGCTTACTTTTAATCTCCTTGCGCGAAGATTTATCTGGTTGGCGGATTCTTCTCCGGTTACATACAAAACGCTGCCGTTTATTTTGGATGACGCTTGCATTACAAGAGTCGACTTTCCAATTCCAGGATCGCCGCCGATTAACACAACCGACCCGGGCATTAAACCTCCGCCAAGAACGCGGTCGAATTCCGCTATGTTTGTTTTAATTCTCTCTTCGCTT
>JAKAHQ010000205.1 GCA_021814855.1 Bacteroidota bacterium
CTGGTAAAGCTTAACATATTTTTCGAGAAGTTGAATATACCGACGCTGAAGCTCAACCGCTTGTTCATCCTTATCTTGCGGCAAGCCCTCAAGGTCGAGTGTTTCAAGCTGCATTTTGTAATTATTATCGCGCTGCCTTAAACAAAATCCCACCACTACCGAAGATTTTGTTTTCAGGATAATTGCCGCAGTTCCCAAATGATAAGCCGTTGGAATTCCAAGAAACGAAATTCTTGGACTTTCAACGGGCCCTCTCTGATCGCCTGCAACAACTACAATCTCGTTATTTTTAATAGCTTCGATAAGATGGCGGACTGAAACGCCAAGATAGATTACCTTATTGCCGAACGATTCCCTTGCGGAAGTAAGCCATTCAGTCACATAAGGATTTCTTTGCGGCTGGGCAAGTACATGAAACGGGCGGCCGCATTTAACGCTCCACGACATTGCGCTCAATTCCCAATTACCAAAATGAGCGGAAAGAAAAACAAAACTTTTTTTATCTGCCAATAATTTTTTTGCGCTCTCCGTTTCGCATACCTCAAGAATAGAAGCTATCTCCTCGACCGAAGAAGAAGGAAAATACATGAACTCGAAAAAAGTGATTGCTATACTTTGATAATTACGTAAAGCAATTTCTTTTATCTCTTTCCGATTTTTTTGCGGGAACGCGTTTGTTAGATTGTTGAGCACCACCTGTTTTCTTAGGGGTATGAAACAGTAAATAATTGTACCCGCTGCTTTTCCCAATTTTCGCGTTTTCTTAAGCCCCAATGTTTTAAAGAGCTTTGTAAAAGACGCAAAGAAAAAATATTCGAGTTTATTTTTATCTATCATCAAATATTAATGAGTAGCTAATCTATCTTTCCAATTCTCATCATTTACTTCTCCGCGCTTTGTCGAATGGAGCAGAATATAATTTCCAAAGCCGGTAAGGTCGCCAAATATAAAAGATACTCCTCCTTCAATCTGGTTATAGTACCATACTTCATAAGGTTTCAGTTCCGATTCGTTTGGATAATTATCTTTCTGGTCGGGTTCGCCGTATACAAGCAATACTCTGCCTCTGTCTGAGAGGTAACCAGGTTTTTGACCTACGGAGAAATGTTCGTTGGCATATTCAACTCTTTTCATGTAGTCTTCTTTAAATTCATTTCTCTCAGTCGAAGGATCCGTATTTCTCCCTTTCCAGAAGTTATAGAGAAAGGTTCTTTTTGCCGAAAGTGAGTCGAGAGTTTTGTATTGTTTTATTTCGTTGTTGGTTGCAATGTATTTAACCTCGGAAAACATATTATCGCATTCTTCGTTACTCATAAGTTGAAACTCGCTTGTAAATACTCCAGCATTTAATTTTTTTGCCGTAGTAGAGTCTTTGACATCCGGATTATAAAGATAAAATCTTTTTGTTGTGACAAATGCTTCTTTTGAATTAGGATCTACAAGGGTAAAAACTAATTTGTAAGAATCAGTTGGAAGCTTTGATAGATTTATAATTCCGTATTCCACAACTGCATTTGGATTTTGCTTTATATCCTTTGCATTCCTATATACCTGTGCACCTGCACTGTTATATAGTATTTTCTGAAGATTAAAGGTCTGAGCAGCATCTTGTAGTTTTAATCCATACAATTCCGCATAGTAAAAAAGTACAGGAGAAAGATGGGAATAAACCATCGAAGGATTTGGAATTACCTCGAGCGTGTTTTTATAAAATATCGATTTCTCGTCGGCCTCGTCCTTCTTTATATTGGAGGCCAATTCAATATCGCTCATAGAAAATTTATTCCCCTTAAACGGCTGAATGGTAACCATCTCGGAAATTGTTCGGTTGACCGAAGGATTTTGAGAATCGTATGCCTTAACATTTAAAGAATATTTCCCTTTAGGTACGACCATACCGAATGCACCGGTTAAAGTTTTGTGCGTGCTGTCGTTTACTGTAAGAGAACCTTTTATTTTCCAATCTTTGTTAACAAAAAAAGAATCGGTAGCGGTATTCTTTAGTTCAAAATGTACAATTGCCTCAATCTCAACTCCGTTAGAGACAGGAGTTGTTTTCATGTTTTGCGGGCTAAGTTCGTAGTAAAATTCCAGGTACACCGCAGACGTATCGTAATTAAACCGCGCATAGTCAAGTTCAAAACCTAAATCCTTTTGAGCGAACAACATATTCGAAAAAAAGATTGAGCAGACGGCAAAAAGTATTAATCTCTTCATAAAAGAATCCTTATTTAACACATTCAATTTAATTCGGCACACTATTTAAAGAATAGAAAGCTTTTAATCAATACAGTAAAATTTTTGGGCAGAATAAAATTAATTTGGGTTTTTAAAATAAAAAACTCGAGCCTTCACACGGAAGACTCGAGTTTGAATCATTTTAGGAATGGACTTAGAACCCTAATGTTACAGTGAATACATGATTTGCATCGAAGTATTTAACATCTCTGTAAGCATAGTCTAATTTAAAGTCTAAACCACCGAGATTATAGTTAATACCAAAACCGGCAGTCATACCGTAGATATTTGCGTCCGAAGTAATATCGGGCATAATATCATAACCGGCCCTAAGGAATAATAATTTATTATAGCCGTATTCCAAGCCAAGTTTGTATTCGTCGCCGTAGAAGTTGCTATTCTGAAATACCGCGTTGAGCATAACCTGATTATCTGCATTTAGGTTGTATTGATAACCAAGGCCTAATTCCAATGTTGACGGTAATTCAAAACCGGCAGCGTCGATTTTATAATACTGTGGAGGTCTTAAAAGATCGCCTGCGTTTGCAAGAATATTCAATCCGGATCCGTCAAATTTCATTTGAGGACCTAGGTTTTTCAATACAACTGCAAAGCTGAGACCGTCTACGTTTCCAAGATTTTTGTATGATATACCAACGTCGAAAGCAACTCCGGTTGCCGAAACTAAATCGATTCTTTCGGAAACAAGTTTTGCCGTAAGACCAACCGCAATACGATCACTCAAAAGTCTGGAATATGTTAGACCTAAAGTAACAAAGGATGGAGTATAGGTTTGACCGGTTCCATCAGGATGATCAACCGTTGTTACGTCGATTGCACCGATATTAAGGGATTTCAAGCTCACAGCAATAGCGCCGAAACCTTCGATGTTTGTCGATATAGCTCCGTATTCAACGTTAATATCTGCAATGTAATTCATATGTGAAAACAATACGTTGGTAGTACTTTCACCTCTCGCAAGATTTGCGGGATTCCAGTATAAAGCTTCAACTCCGGTAGCACCTGTAAGTGTAGAACCGGACATTGCAACGCCTCGCGCACCTACCGGTATAAGAAGCTCCGTGGCACCGGCGGTACCATTTCTGCTTCCACCACTAGCAAAAATGCTGCTGGAGGCGAAGAGCGCTAGCATTAGGAAGTAACTAATTAATTTTATTTTATTCATTTTCTGTCTCCTTCAATTTTTTAGAATCTATCCAGAACTTGTTGCTCTTGTATAATAGCAACCTTCAGGATTTTTGTTGTTCCCAAATCTGGCATATCTATGTAAACGATGTACAGACCGCTAGCAACCGGTAACTGATTTTCGTTTGCAAGATCCCATCTAAAGAATTGATCAGTTGTATTCTTCTCGAGTTTTCTTACCTGCTGACCTGCCAAGTTAAAGATTCTAATTGTAGCTTTAGCCGGTAAATGGCTGAAGGTTACGAATCTTTGGTACTTGTTAAGTTCTTGCGGGTTTACACCGTAGTAAGGATTCGGGAATACATTGATTTCTTGAACATCTGTCTTAGCCAAATTCGGATCTGTTGTAACTGAAGGAGCCGTGAATTTGTAAACATCGTTCGTTGTAATTGGTTTTGTATAATTAAGTCTTATAACTGTTCCTGCCGGTGGCAAACCTTTTTCAGAATAATCTCCAATTGCAAATCTTCCGATCGGGTATACAAATCCGCCGTGAAAATCGGCATTATAATCGCCTGCTGCTGGATCGGTATCAAACGCATAATTGTATTGTGCGCCAGCACCGCCGGATTGAATACATGTATTTTCGAATTGCTTGTATCCTTTGTCTCCGAATGTTTTATCTTTTGGATCCATCCAGTATACCCAGTCAGACATTTTATATCCAAAATATGCGTCGGTTCCAGTATCCCATCCGAATGTATCCGATGTAGAAACGTTTTCGACAATAAGAGGAATCATTCTATAATCATCTTTCGGATCATCAGGTGTACCTACGCCAATACACCAGAGTTCAAAAGGAACTTTACAGATTTTATCATCAGTAAATGCATAAACACCGTACGCATCTTTATCTGTGAATCTGAATTCGAAATCGCGCGGTGATGCATATGAAACGTAACGATATAATCTATCTATTGTACCGCTACCACCACCGGCAGTAACATAGTACCTGATAGGTTGGGATGAATTTAAACTATGCCAAACTTTATTACCTTTATAAGGTGCGCCGGCGGCATCATATTTACTGGAAGGAAGTACTGTTCCGCCATAAGCAACTTCAACCATACCGTCGCCTTCGCCGGGACCTTTAATCTGCGGAGGTGCATCCTGAACTCCAACCTGAACACCATCTACAATTGGGAATGCGTCGTCG
>JAKAHQ010000206.1 GCA_021814855.1 Bacteroidota bacterium
AAAGTAAAATTCAAACAAAAATAATTTTCTATTGATGCGTCTAAATCTCCAAATCATTTTTATAGAATATTAATTCAGGGAATTTGATTAGCTGTTTGCTGTTATATTAGTTTATTATTGTCGATCATAATTTTTAAAAACATGAAAGAAGTTTTCGAAACAATTTTTCTGCTGGCAAGCGTACAGGGCATTCTACTGTCTTTAATGATTTTTTTCAGGAAAGAAAATCATTCGGCAAACATTTTTCTTTCGCTGGGAATTCTGGCTCTGTCTTCGGAATTATTCACGGTTGTTTATTATTCGAAAGGATGGTATCAAACTAATCCGTGGTTTATGGGCGCAACTTATCCCGTGGCGTATTTGTACGGACCGATATTTTATTTATACACAAAACTATTAACAAAAAAGATCGACCGTGTAAAGCCGGTCAACCTTCTGCACTTTGTTCCTTTTATCACGGGATATTTGATTACTCTGCCGATATACTTTATGCCTATTCCGGAAAGGATTAAGTATGTTAAAGAGAAGATGATTCCGAATCAAGGTCCGGCGATTTATGAGATATATGAAAAATTAATTTCCGTCCAGGGAATTGTTTACACGGTGTTAACAATTTTATTGGTGCTTGAGTATAATCGAAAAATAAAAGAACGGTTTTCGAATATTGAAAAGATAAATCTCGACTGGTTAAAATATTTGACTGCCGGCATGATTGTTTGCTGGTCGTTCTCCAGCGCCGCGCAACTGGTTGATCTTTTCACCCCGGGCGGTTCCGGCTTTGGAATTGCTTTGCATGTTTCAATCTCCATTTTGATTTATTCAATTGGATATCTTGGATTAAAGCAGCCGGAAATTTTTATACAGCACTATGATGATTTTGACGGAGAAGTCTCTACTGAAAAATATAAGAAGAGCGGATTAGACGACAACTCTGCCAGCGAGATCAAAAACAAACTTCTTGGTTTAATGGAAAAAGAAAAGCCGTATCTCAACAGCGAATTGACGCTTAACGGTCTATCGGAATTAATGAAGGTTACAAGTCACAACTTATCGGAAGTGATTAACTCGAAGCTCGGCAAAACATATTATGATTTTATTAACGAATACAGGGTGGAGGAGTTCAAGAAAAAACTTGAAGACCCCTCCAGCATGAATTACAATTTAGTTTCAATTGCTTTCGAATCGGGTTTCAATTCCAAGACTTCGTTCAATACAATTTTTAAACGAATCACCGGGCAAACGCCATCCGAATACAGGAAGTCGCTCTCTAAACCAGATAACTAAGCGCAATCCAAAGCGCTAAGATCAAAATCACCGATGCGCTTATTATCATTGCAATTTTTTCTTTCGTCATTTCAAAACTCGTATTCTATTCCAAAGACGGGAAGTATGCCCCACATTTTTTCAGCTTCAACCTTGTTGTCGATTTCATTCCAGGTATAAGCGGCCACATTTCCTCTAGCGTACGCATTCCAAACACTGAGATAAACTATAAGCGATGAAGATTCAAAATTGAAGCGGCGGTCTGCGCGAATGTTCAGCGAATGAAAATCCGGAAGCCGCACGCTGTTTACTTTCGATTCATCGTACACTCCTTTAAACGCTTTACGAGACGCTTCTTCGTCGAACGGAGTGTACGGCGCCCCGCCGGCATAAAGCCATCTTAAACTGAATTCCCATTTTTCGTCTGGCTTGTAGCCGCCTTCGATTGCAAATGTAAATCTGTTGTCGTAAACACGGTCGTACCATTTGTTATCCAGGCCTTTGTATTTTGCTTTTGAGTACGATACGGCAGCGAGTCCGTAAAAATCTTTTGCAAGTTTTTTCTGGATGGTCAATTCAATTCCCTTGCTGTTTGCCTCTCCCGCGCTGATTAATGATTGATGAGTCAAGAAAAGATTTTCGACAACCGCTTGATCGAACACAAAAAGATTCGGCTGCGATGGATCCATCGGAAAATCGAAATAATCTTTGTTGTAGACTTCCAAAGTTAATTTCGTGCTCTCGGTCAGCAGATGATTCAGACCGATAATGTAATGATATGATTTAGGATTGCTCAGATTTTTGAATTCGTCTTTTTGAGCAGCAAGCACCCACGGAATATTTTGGTAATAAATTCCAGTTGCGCCTATCAGCGATGTCATTTCGTTAAATTCATAAGTCAAGGAAAACCGCGGCGAAATATTTGCTGTGCGGTTGTAATCATAATAATCAACCCGTACGCCGGGATTAATTTTGAATTTCGGAAACGGTTCCCAGCTAAGATTTGCATACGCGCCGGCCTTGAACGTGCCGATATTTTTATTGAGACGGAGTGCCGGTGTAACCTGCCCGAACAAATCCTGGTACTCATTATAAAATTGATTGTAATCCGTAATTATATTTTTTGCATCGATGCCGAACTCAAACTTTAATTCGCTGCTCACAAAAAAATGATTTGAATTTCTGAGCTTGAACTCCTCCTCCAGCGAATTATTATCCATAAGCATCTTTGCGTCTCTTGTCTGGAAGAATTTTCCGTTAGTCTTTGAGTATGTATGCGCAAAAGATATATTCGAGTAGCCGCTTTTTCCCCAGAGATGCTGCCAGTTCAACCCGGCTGTATTCATATAATATTTATAATCGACATAAACATTGTTTTTGTTTTCTTTCGCGTCGGCTTGATTCATCTTCTGGTTGTCGTAAGAGAAAACATCGACGAATTGAATTTTATTATCGGCGTCAAAATCATAAACAACTTTTGTCTGCACATCGCTGTAAGTGGGCAGCCCTACTTTTTCGTTCATCAAATCCAAAATCAAATCGAGATAGCTTCTTCTTGCGGAAAGAACGAACGATCCTTTGCCGCCGTTTATGGGTCCTTCAACAACACCACCGAATCCCTGCATGCTCATATCCGCCTGAACATTATAACCCGATCTATCGCCTTCGCGGAATTTCAAATCCATGATTGACGAAAGCCTGTCGCCATAAGAGGAAGAAAATCCTCCGCTGTAAAAATTTACGTTGTCGATCAGATCGACATTAATGATTCCGATTGGACCTTCGGTAGAACCCTGCACCGGAAAATGATTGATGTTCGGTATTTCGATATTGTCAAGAAAAAACCCATTCTCAACGGGACTTCCGCCGCGGACAATCAGAGAATTTTTTGTATCGTTAATTTTTGCCAGTGAGGGGAGACCAAAAATAATTCGGCTTATATCCCCGCCGGCGCCGGGCGACCTTCTGATTTCCTCGTAGGAAAAATTAATTGCGCTCAACGACTGAACTTCTGTCTGGCTGAAATATCCTGCGGTTACATCAACTCCTTTCATATCAACCGACGACGGTTTCATTTCCACATTGATGTATGTTATGCGTTCGGATTTTACAATTACATCCGTGTTAACAACCTTTTCATAACCGATGTAAGAATAAACGACGTTGTAGCTTCCGATTTTCACCTTTGGAATTTCGTAATTACCGTCGGTATCGGTTGCACAGCCAATTTTAGAATCCTGTAGCATTACGTTAACGCCGACGAGCGGCTGCATATTTTCCGCATCGAGCACCTTTCCTTTAATCGTTCCTTTCAGTTCCTGAGCATTACAAAAGGAAACAGCCAAAAATACCTGTGCCATAACTAACGCTTTTCCAAACCTTGTCATTTTCACTCCAATATATTTTTTTGATTTTCCGGCGCAAAGAAAATCAAAATAACCTGCTGTTTCGCTTATTCCCATCGGAATGAACGCCAAAACAGGTATAATCCCATTGGTTTAAGCTTCTTTCCCTTTTTTAAGAGTTTGCCTGCGCAATTCAATCTATCGCTGTTTTCAAATTTAATACCGAGAAAGCCAAAAAGTCTTTTATTAATTATCTTTACCATGTATAAGATTGAGCATTAAAAAACCGGTATGACAAAACTCGAATTACTTTCCCCTGCAAAAGATCTGGAATGCGGAATAGCGGCGATCAATTGCGGGGCCGATGCGGTTTATATCGGTGCGCCAAAATTCGGCGCGCGGGCAGCGGCAGGCAATTCAATCGAAGATATAAAAACTCTGGCGGCTTATACTCATAAATTTTGGGCTAAGGTATACGTCACAATAAACACAATCCTTTTCGACAGCGAGCTTGAAGAGGTAAGAAAGCTAATTTATAAATTATATGATGCCGGAGCCGATGCAATAATTTTCCAGGATATGGCAATTCTGGAAATGGACCTGCCGCCGATTCAGCTATTCGCTTCAACACAAACGCATAATTATGAATTGGAGCGCATCAAACTGCTGGACGGGATCGGCATCAAGCGGATTATTTTGGCGCGTGAACTTTCGCTGGAACAAATAGAAGAAATCCGCCGATCTGTAAAAGCAGATCTCGAATTTTTTGTTCACGGCGCTTTGTGTGTGTGTTTAAGCGGCCAGCGCTACATGAGTGCTGCAATGACGGGAAGAAGCGCCAACCGCGGCGAATGCGCGCAGCCGTGCCGACTGCAGTACAGCTTAATCGACCGGAACGGAAGGGTAATCGTTTCGGAAAAACATTTGCTTTCGTTAAAGGATTTAAACCTTTCCGCTTACTTGAACGATTTGATTGAA
>JAKAHQ010000207.1 GCA_021814855.1 Bacteroidota bacterium
GGAGCAGTACTGGTTTTTGAATTTGTAGTCAATGCTCACGGAATTGGTCATGTTATGCGGTTGGTTTTAGAATACCGAGACTTTACAGCGTTGATTAATATTGCTCTGATGATTTCTGTTCTGGTTTTTATCGGCGATTCTATAATCCGTTTTATTCGGCATAAATTTATAACATGGATTGACTGAAAATGATTGAGATAAAAAATATATCGAAAGAATTGTTCGGTGAATCTGGTTTAAAGAGATATGAATTAAAAAATATATCGTTCCCTATTCAGCCAGGTAAAATAACTTCGATACTCGGATCATCGGGATCTGGTAAAACTACTTTACTAAAATTAATTGCTTCGCTCGGATTGCCTTCCGGTGGGCAAATTATTAATGCTTCCGGAAAAAAAATAATTTATATCCCGACTGAACCGTCTTCGTTTCCCTGGCTTAGCGTTAAGGAAAATATTTCATTTGGATTAAGTAAATGTTCGGATGGAGAAATTAATCGGCTTCTCGGCTTGGTAGGTCTTGACGGCTACTCAAGTTTTTATCCAAACAATAAAAGTTTGGGCTTTCGATTTCGAATCTCTTTGGCGCGTTCATTAGCTCACAATCATGCTCTTATCCTGCTTGATAATCCATTTTGTAAAATGGATGCTCTAACAAGAAACGAAATTTATAATCTCATTGCTGCTATCAACTCTAACGAATCTATCACGTTTATTCTTGCAACATCGAATGTTCACGAAGCAGTGTTGCTCTCCGATCATGTTTATCTTCTACGTTCAGGTTTAATCGAAGGAGTGCAGAAGGAAAAACTGCAGGTAAATTTCGAACAATTAAATTCTCATGAAATTCATTCAACCATACGAAGTCACATCGAAACTATTCTTGGTAAATTAAATCCGGAAGAACTTTCAAAAATTTCTTTTTAGTGGAATTCAAGATGAATGAGAAAATAGAAAAGCTTCTTAAGCTGCGCGAAGAGGCAAAACTTGGCGGCGGAGTCGATAAAATACAATTGCAGCACGATAAAGGTAAACTTACGGCTCGTGAACGAATTCAATTATTGGTAGATGAAGGCACCTTTCAAGAAGTAGATGTTTTTGTAAAACATAGAAGTAATGACTTTGGCCTGGAAAACCAGCGAATTGCCGGTGACGGCGTTGTAACCGGATTTGCAAAAATTAACGGACGGCAAATTGCCCTTTTCAGCCAGGACTTCACAGTGTTCGGAGGATCGTTATCCGAAACTCATGCTGAGAAAATTTGTAAGATAATGGATATGGCCATGAAAATTGGCGTACCTATTATCGGTCTTAACGATTCCGGCGGGGCGCGTATTCAAGAAGGAGTTGAAAGTCTTGGCGGATATGCAGAAATATTTTTAAGAAACACATTAGCATCGGGAGTCGTGCCTCAAATTTCCGCAGTGCTCGGGCCGTGTGCCGGCGGCGCAGTTTACTCTCCGGCAATAACCGATTTTGTTTTTATGGTTAAGCATACTAGCCATATGTTCGTTACCGGCCCAAATGTCGTTAAGACGGTAACTCACGAAGAGGTAAGTTTTGAAGATTTGGGAGGTGCCGAAACGCACTCTTCGAAAAGCGGCGTAGCTCATTTTATCTGCGACAGCGAAGTTGAGGTACTGGATAATATTCGCAAACTTCTTTCATATTTGCCTGAGAATTGGAAAGATCTTCCGTTGGAAAAGAATTTTGATTTCACTACAGAACTTTCCGAACTTAGACTGAACGAAATTATTCCTGATAATCCTACCAAACCTTACGACATGAAAAATGTGATCGATTTAATTTTAGATGATGGAGAATTCTTAGAAGCTCATGCCGGGTATGCACAAAACATCATTGTAGGATTTGGAAGAGTAGGCGGTATTTCCGTCGGTGTTGTTGCCAATCAACCGGAAGTTCTTGCTGGCGTTTTGGATATTAATGCCTCTGTTAAGGGTGCAAGATTCATCAGGTTTTGCGATGCTTTTAATATTCCGCTGCTTGTTTTGGAAGATGTACCCGGATTCTTACCCGGAACAGAACAGGAATGGAACGGCATAATTCGTCACGGTTCCAAATTACTATTTGCTTTTTGCGAAGCTACCGTTCCAAAAGTTACGGTAATAACAAGAAAAGCATACGGCGGCGCTTACGATGTAATGAACTCTAAACATATTAGAGGTGATTTTAATTTTGCGTGGCCAAGCGCAGAAATTGCTGTAATGGGTCCTAAAGGCGCTGTCGAAATAATATTTAAAAAAGAAATTTCGAATGCCGAAAACCGAGAGAAAAAGCTGAATGAAAAACTTGAAGAGTATGTAGAAAAATTTGCCAATCCGTATATCGCTGCAGAACGAGGTTATATAGATGAAGTTATTCTGCCAAGCGAAACTAAACAAAGATTGATTCAAGCATTTCAGTTGTTAAAGACTAAAGTTGATTTAAACCCAAAGAAGAAACATTGTAATATTCCTTTGTGAGTAAACGGATAAACAGGAGAGGAAATTCCTTAAATTCTAACTTATTGAATAATAACAAGTAAACCTGCTCGATCTAAAATCTAACTTGACAATCCGTTTATAAGCAATTAAATTGCAACTAAAATACAAATCCTAGGAGTGTGTGTGAAAAAATTACTATTCTTAACGATAGCCCTTATAATTATAATTAGTCTGTCAAGTTGCAGCAGTGTAGATTCCACCTCAAAAACAATATCGCAGAACGAAATAGCATCGGATACAGATAAAGTTGTAGAAACTCCCTCGATTATAAATCAAATGTTGGAAAATGCAAGAAAAGACTATGTAAATGCGCTATATCAACAGAAACTCGGTTTCAAAGTTAAGGCGCTAAATGCTTTTGAATCAGCGCTTTCAACCATTAATAAGCTTAGCTATTACCCGGATATAGAAGATAATGCCGCCTATTCGGAACTTGAAAATTCTATAGTGGAAGACTATCAGAAGTATATTGAAAGTCTGGACGAACTTCCTCAGAATGCATCCATAAGCGCCTTTGAAGAATGGATGAATAAAAAAATTCCCGATATACCGGAAGATGACGATACTACCAACGTAAAGGCAGAAAAAGGAACAACCGTTGTTGTTGGCGATTTTCCGTTGGAAATCAACAGCTCGGTAGAACAATATATTGAATATTTTACAGGCAGAGGAAGACATTACATCGAAAGCTGGCTTTCCCGTTCGAGTAAGTATTTTCCATTGATGGCAAAAATATTTGCACAAGAAAAAGTACCGCAGCAATTGATTTTTCTGAGCATGCCGGAAAGCGGGTTGAATCCAATGGCAAGATCCTGGGCCAGAGCGGTTGGTCTTTGGCAGTTTGTAAAAGGCACCGCAAGGTTATACGATCTTGAAGTTAACTTTTGCATCGACGAACGCAGGGATCCTGAAAAAGCTACAAGAGCAGCCGCGAAACATTTAAGAGATCTGTATACTTCGCTCGGCGATTGGTATTTGGCTATTGCTGCATATAATACCGGCGAGGGAAGAGTTAGAAGAGCAATGCGTCGTTCCGGTTCAAATAGTTTTTGGGAAATGAAAAAATATCTTCCAAGAGAAACCAGAGGTTACGTACCTCAGTACATCGCAGTAACTTTAATAGCAAGCCAGCCGGAAAAATACGGATTTACAAATATTCAATATGAGAAAGAACCTGATTACACAATTTATAGGGTTAACGAAGCAATAGATTTGGGAATCCTTGCCAAGTGCGCCGGTATTTCAGTGGATCTTTTGCACGATATGAATCCTGAGCTTACTCAGAACTTTACACCGCCGGATTATGACGGCGGATATCCGTTAAGAGTACCGACAAAATCGTACGATGCTTTCGTTGAGAATTTTAAAAACCTTCCGGACGATGCAAAAATTTCTTACATCGAACACACTGTAAAACACGGCGAACGTTTATCTACTATAGCATCAAAATATGATGTAGGTTTAACGCAGCTGGCAGAACTCAATGGAATTTCAACACGCGCAAGACTTCGCCCCGGCGCTGAAATAAAAATCCCGGTTTCTAAATACAGCGAAGAAGATATATCGGTTAATACCGATTCTCTGCCGGCTGTCGAAAATGAAATTACTAGTCTCGACAATAATCCTTCATATACTCTAGAGCTTACAAACAACGTTGACCAGGATAAATACACAAAACTTTACCAGGAAATGTCGGAAAGTAAGGACTCGGTTAAATTTATTGTTCCAGAAGGCGATAGCTCGATTACCTACATAGTTAAAAGAAAAGATAATCTTGTAAATATTGCCCAGCTGTTCGATGTGCGTGTTTCCGATATCAGAAATTGGAATAACTTGCCTTACACATCTGCAGTTAAGGTTGGCCAGAATTTGAGCATTTACGTTCCTAAAGATAAGATTGAATATTTCGCTTCCATTAACAAGATGGACGAAGGAGAAAAGAAAAATATTCTGTTTGTTAACTCAGGCGACAGTTATGTTGAGCACAAAATTAAAAACGGCGAATCATTATCGAGCATTGCCAACAAGTACGGAGTTTCAATAGCCCAGTTAAAAGAATGGAACAATCTCAAATCCAATC
>JAKAHQ010000208.1 GCA_021814855.1 Bacteroidota bacterium
TATAAAGATTTGCCGCAGATTTGGTATCAGATTCAAACCAAATTTAGAAACGAACCGAGACCGCGCAGCGGCGTTATACGCGGAAGACAATTTATTATGAAGGATGCTTATACGCTCGACAGGGATTTTGCAGGGCTTGATGCCGGTTATGCGCTTCACGATAAAGCTTACCGCGCAATTTTTGACAGATGCGGTTTGAAATATTTTGTTGTCGGCGCATCAAGCGGCGCAATGGGCGGCAACAAATCCGAAGAGTTTATGGTTAAGAGCGACGCCGGTGAAGATATGGTTGCATACTGCGAAAAATGCGGTTACGCCGCCAATGCCGAAGTTGCGCAGTCGGTTGCCGAACAAGCCAGACATCACGAAGAAGCCAAACAGATTTACGAAATTTCAACACCGAATGTTCATTCAATTGACGAACTCTGCAATTTCTTAAAAATTCACGAACACGAAACGGCAAAGTCAAGAGTTTACATTCACGACGGTCAGCCGGTACTTGTATTGATGCTCGGCAACGACGAAGTTAACGAAACAAAATTGACGTCGGTGCTCGGCGGCAATGTTCGTCCGGCTCACCAGGAAGAACTAAAAGAAATCAGCGGTGCGGATGCCGGCTCAATTGGCCCCATCGGGTTCAAGCATAGAATTATTGCGGATAATCTTTTGAAGGATGGGAATAATCTTTACAGCGGAGCTAATAAAAACGATTACCACCTTGGCGGAATCGATTTGAAACGCGACGTATCCAGCATAGAATATTTTGATTTACGCATTGTCGAATCCGGTGAAAAATGCATTCGCTGCGGATCCACGCTGGAAGTTTTCAAAGCAATCGAACTCGGCCACATTTTCAAATTAGGTACAAAGTATTCCGAAGCTCTCGGAGTAATGTATCTGGATGAAAACGGGAAAGAGCATCCGGTTGTTATGGGCAGTTACGGCATCGGCGTGGAAAGAATATTCGCATGTTTCCTTGAGCAAAACTACGACGATAAAGGAATTGTATGGAAGGATCCTCTCAATCCGTTTGATATCCATCTTATCGGGTTGAACATGAAAAACGAAACTATCGCCCAGACTTGCGAACAACTCTACCGCGATCTTACCGAAAAGAACGGTTACGAAGTTTTATTCGACGACCGTAACAGCGTAAGCGCCGGTGTTAAGTTTAACGATGCCGACTTACTCGGTATGCCCATTCAAATAATTGTCGGCGAGAAGAATTTGAAAGAAGGCAAGGTAGAAATTAAGAATCGTAAAACCGGAGGTAAAAAAATTGTTGAGCTGACAGATTTAATAAACCAGCTTCAACAACCGGTATAGTTGTTTTTATAATGTCACCCCGAACTCGTTTCGGGGTCTGAAATGAATGAATATTTTGTATACATAATGACCAACAAATCAAAAACCCTTTACATTGGTGTTACAAATAATTTACAACGAAGGGTTCTTGAGCACAAATCAAAGCAAATTGATGGATTTACCAAAAAATATAACTTAACTAAGTTAGTCTACTATGAAACTACCAACGATATAAATTCCGCGATACGAAGGGAAAAGCAATTGAAAAACTGGCATAGACAATGGAAAATAAATTTAATTGAGTCGATCAACAAAGATTGGATTGATTTAGCGGAAAATAGGATTGAACAAAATGAAGATGCTGAAACGAGTTCAGCATGACAACTAATAAACTTTACATAGTTTCTACACCGATTGGAAATTTTGACGACATCAATCTTCGGGCGATAAATATTCTTAAAGAAGTCGATTTTATCATCTGCGAAGAATTCAAGGAGGCAACGCGCCTCCTTTCTCATTTTCAAATCAAAAAAGAATTACGCGGTTTAAACGAACACAACGAAGAAGAATCCTCCCGCGAAATTTTTCAAATGATTGCTTCCGGGAAATCCGCAGCATTAATATCCGACTGCGGTACTCCATTATTTTCCGATCCCGGAACAACGCTTGTTCAAATGTGCATCGATTCAAATATCGAAATTGTTCCCCTGCCCGGCGCAAGTTCTTTATTGCCGGCACTTGTCGGTTCCGGTTTCAAGTTGGATAAATTTTATTATGCAGGCTGGCTTTCCCCTAAAACCGACATTCGGAAAAAAGAATTGCTTCGATTAAAAGGCATTAAAGAATTGCTCGTGGTTATGGAAACGCCGTACCGGCTTGCGGCAATATTAACGGACGTAGTAAAAATATTTGGCGTGTCAACTCAAATATGCGTCGCTTATAATCTCACGCTCCCGACTGAAAAATTTTATCGCGGTAAAGCCGCAGAAGTATTGAAAACAATTCAGTCTCAAAAGCTTAAAGGCGAGTTTGTTTTGCTGATTAATAATAGACAGTCAAGATAAAATGATTTTCGACTTCAGACTCAAAGTTTTTTATACTGTAGCCGAAAAGCTCAGCTTTACCAAGGCCGCCAACGAACTTTTTATAACACAGCCGGCGGTAACCAAGCATATTCACGAACTTGAGAAGCAGCTCGGCATAAGTTTGTTCAAACGAAAAGGTAATTCCATTATCTTGTCTCCGCATGGCGAAATTTTAAAAATCTATGCTGGCAAGATTCTTCAAATGTACAATGAACTTGAATTTGAGCTTGCCGAGAAAAACGATACTGTAAAGGGAAAACTCAGACTTGGCGCGAGCACAACCCTGGCTCAATACATTCTTCCCAAAATTCTTGCTCATTTAAAACAGAAACATCCCGAGCTCGAGATTGATCTGGTAACAAACAACACCGAAGAGATTGAGAAATTGCTTGTGGACGAGAAAATTGATTTCGGAATAGTTGAAGGTACATCAAACAAATTTCCCATTGTTTATCAGCCGTTTATAAAAGACGAAATTGTTTTAGTAACAAGCAGCAAAAGTAAATTGGCCTTTGCTAAAGAGATCAAAAACGAAAAGCTAAAAACCATTCCTATGGTTATTCGCGAGACAGGTTCAGGTACGCTTGACGTAATCGATTCAGCGTTAAAAAAAATCGGCGTTAAAAGAAAGGACCTCAACATTCAAATTCAGCTTGGAAGCACCGAGAGCATTAAACAATATTTATTCAATTCCGACTGCGCCGCTTTTCTCTCAATCCATTCTATTTCAAAAGAGCTTTTGCAAAATGAATTTACCGTCATTGACGTGAAAGGATTAACAATTTATAGAACATTCCAATTTATTAATCTGCACGGCAGCTATTTAAAGACGGTTGAATTCTTCAGAAATTTCTGCAAACATCATTATAACCTTTCGTAATCTACCATTACAATTTGTGATTCGACGATCAAAATTATTCCAGGTAGTTTTGAATTCAACATTTAACGGTTTACAATGAAAAATTTCTTTGACAATTATTCTTACTTAAGAATAGCGGTGCTTGTACTTGCGGTAGTATTGTGCACAACTTCTTTTATAAATCCGCCCATTGCGCTTGCACTGGGATTTTTATTCGCCCAGTTCGTTGGGCATCCATTTATTCATAAGAATCACAAAGCGACAAATATTTTATTAAAGACGTCCGTAGTCGGATTGGGATTCGGAATGAATTTTCAAAACGCAATCCATGCCGGTCAAGACGGATTTTTGTTAACAATCGTATCGATATTTACTACGCTTTCGTTGGGCTATATCATCGGAAGATCATTAAATATTTCCCGCAAAGCGTCCCATCTTGTTGCATCCGGCACAGCCATCTGCGGCGGAAGCGCAATTGCGGCGGTAGGCCCAATGCTCGATGCATCCGAGAAAGATATGTCCGTTGCGCTCGGCACGGTTTTTTTACTAAACTCAATCGCGCTGATAATATTTCCGCCGATAGGACATTACTTCAAATTAACGCAACATCAATTCGGACTTTGGTCGGCAATAGCAATTCATGACACAAGCTCGGTAGTTGGCGCTGCCAGCACTTACGGAAAGGAGGCCCTGCAAACCGCCACAACGGTAAAACTCGCCCGCGCGCTCTGGATAATTCCTGTTGCATTGCTTACTGCATTCATTTTCAAATCAGGGAATAAAAAGATTAAAATACCGTGGTTCATTGGATTATTTATTCTTGCAATGTTATTTAACAGCTACTTTACAAATTTCGTCGTTTATTATAAATTCATATCGGATATTTCAAAAACCGGTCTTACTGTTACATTGTTTTTAATCGGCGCCGGTCTTTCGGTTGATAAAATAAAATCTGTTGGCTGGAAGCCATTGGCTCTGGGCGTAATGCTTTGGCTTTTTATTTCTATAGTTTCATTGGTTACTATTAGATCAATATGACAAATTGCGGGTGTAATCGAAATACGTTTGCATTAACATTCAAAGAAGAGGCGCTTATGAAAAGCTTATTTCAAAAAGAATTTTTAACTGAAATAACATCACGGATAGAGAAGTTAACGCCGGACACGCAACATGTTTGGGGGTCTATGAATGTAAATCAAATGCTGGCCCATTGTTCTGTTGGAATGCAAACTGCAAATGGAGAAAAATATTTAAAGTCGAGCCCGTTCCTAAAATTAATTGGCCGGATGTTTAAATCTCAAACCACCAACGATAAACCGTTTCG
>JAKAHQ010000209.1 GCA_021814855.1 Bacteroidota bacterium
AAATATTATTCCCGGGTAAACATCCGTAGTAACGGAAACTTCATCGCCGGTTTTAAGAATGAACGCATCGCTTTCGGCAATATGTAATTTTACTTTCAGGCGAGATATATCAACTACATCGGCAACCAAAGTTGCTTGCGGAGCGGCTTGAACCATCGAGCCCAAATCAACATTTCTTGATGTAATGTAACCCGAAATAGGAGTTTTAATTTTTGTGTCTTCAAGCTGTCTTTTTGCTACTATGTACTGAGACTCCGCAACAGCGGCGCCAAGTTTTGCGGCATCAAGCTGTGCGTCCGTAGCGGATTTCTGTTTGTATAAATCCTGAAACCGCTGATAATCTTTTTTGGCTTTTTCATAATTTGCCTGTGCGCTCATAAAAGCCGCTTGCTTTAGTTCATCGTCTACCTGAAAGAGAACCGAACCGGCAGATTTATAATCACCGACTTTTACATAAACCGCCGTAACTTTACCGGAGGTTTCGGACATAATGTTCACATCGTTATTTGCAGTGATGGTACCGGTCAAGTTCAGCACGGCAGATAAATTATTTCTTACAACTTTAGCTACTGTTACATAGTTAGCCGCGTTAATGCCCCCAGCTGTGTTTGCCGCAAGCTTTTTCTTATTCATGAACAAGATTGAACCTATAATCGCAAGTACCAGCGTAAAACCAACAATTACTTTCCAGTTTTTCATAATCTATTTCTCCAATAATTTAATTTCTTATTTACCGATGGATTTATCTAATCGGGCTTTGGCCAATTCATAATCAACAACAGAATTTGTATGATTTATCTTTGCGGTTGAGTATGCCGTTTCCGCGTCTACAACATCGGAGCTCAAAGCCATTCCGTTTTTAAATTTATCTTCGGTCACTCTCAAATTTTCTTCTGCCTGCTGAACTCCCAGCTTTGAAATATCAATTTTCTTTTTTGACTGGGTAAAGTTCAGATAGTTTTGCGTCACTTCAAGGGTGATGTTATCTTTTATGATTGACAGCGCGTCCATACTTTGTGTTAATTGCGCCTGCGCCTGCTCGGTTTGATGAGCAGTCGTTAGCCAATCCCAAATATTTACGCTAACGTTTACTCCCGCATCCCATGTGCCCTTAAATTCATCCTTGGTTGGAAAAATTCTTTGGTTTGGTTTGCTGTAGTAGTAATCACCAACAATGCTAATTTGCGGGTACCATGAAGATTTAGCCATAGTAACATTTGCCTCGCTTGCCTTCACCCTGTAATCGGCAGATTTGATTTCCGGTCTTTTATCAACGGCGTCGCTCACAAGTTTATCAATTCCTTCATATTCGGAAGGGACTGCATCGGGCTGGGAATTTATTTCAATCTCTGTTTCCAGCGGAATATTTAGAACACTGTTCAAGGCAACGTTTGCAAGTTTAACTGCGTTCTCGGCGTCAACCTGCTTAAATTCAACATCGGAAAGCTGCACTTCCAATTTTAGTATGTCGTTTTGAGTAAGCATGCCGGCTTTCAACAAATTCTTTGCGTCGTTTATGTGAGCTTTGGCCTGGTTAACTGTTTCATCCATAACCGTTTTCATCTGCATTGCTTTAAATAAGGACCAATACGCGTTTCGAATATTAAAGACGAGATCGCTTTGATCTTTTGTGTAATCTTCCGATGTAGCTTTAGCAGATTGTTCTGCCATATCCGACCCGGCCATTAACTTAAAACCGGTAAACACAGGCTGCATAAGAGTCAGCTGCGTTGTATAGTTGTCCAGGACAGCAGGCGAAATTGTATAGGTGTTTCCCAAGAAGGAAATAGAAAACGGATCTATACTGCTTAACCTTCTGTAAGCAGCAGCTAATTTTAACGAAGGCAGTCTGCCGGCATTAATTTCTTTTACCTTGGCTTCAGCGGATTTAACCTTCATCAAAGATGAGTGCAAAGTTTTGCTGTTTTTCAGACCGATCTCAACAGCTTGACCAACAGTTAAAGACATTTTTTGTTGTGCTTTTACATTCCCTCCAAATAGTATCAGGGCCAATACCAGCATCAATAATTTGAATTCGGATTTAATCATAAAGTCGAATCTCCCTTGTTTTCATTTTTTATTTTTAATTGCCTATACTTTTCTCTCCCGGAATCCGAGAGTATTCCTTCGAGCAACAATTTGCTCAACTGTTTATGTATTTGATCCATTGAATAGGGCATGTTGGAAAGCGTTTCCGGATTTATTAAACCATGAACCGCGGACATATAAGCGACAACGATGAAATCCTGGTTTATATCGTTTCTGAAAAATCCGGAATCCATTCCGTCTTTAAGAAGTCTGGAAAATTGATAATTGGATTTCGTCTTTCTGAACTCCTTGATATCATTCCAAAGTTCAGGATGATTTTTAATTAAGTCTTGCAGCATGGGGCCGTCAACTATAGGCGCATGATGGGTAAGAAAATCCATCAGCTTCTCAAGTTTATCAATAAACTGAAGAGTATTGTCGTTCACCAGGTTATCGATAAATGTTTGTATCTCGCATTTATGCTCGGAGATAATTTCTTTTAGAATATGATCCTTATTGGAAAAATGTTTGTACAGAGTTTTCTTGCTGATGCCAAGGTTAGCGGCAATCTCTTCCATTGTAATTTTGGAGAATCCGAATTGCCGGAAAAGCTCATCCGATCTCTTAAGGATCCTCTCCTTCATTTCTTTTTCGTCAGTCATATTGTTTTCCTTTTATTCCTCTCAGAACCTCAAACCATCAAAAAAGGTTTCGTTGGAAACGATTCGTGTATTAGTCGTTTCCAAATTTACGAAAGTTTCTGCCGTAAGAGAAAATTTTTTCAGTATCAGAATTATGTTTTGCGATAGAACCTTCGTTTTCAGCTAAAATTCACAATTTTGAGGTCAAAACATACAGCACATAATTTGGGAAAAGAATATTCTTTCGGTGAATACCGGAAAACCGGCGGTAAGAAGGGAATTTTGGATTAAGAATTATTTGACCCGACCAACAATTTTTATCGGTTAAAAAAAGCCGTACCGGAATTCGATACGGCTTTTTCGAAAATATTGGTTTACTTAACCTCGAAGTCGGAATCGGGGACACCTTTGTTGATGCTGACTTCAGTAGTGGTCAACTCAATTGATCCCATTGGAGTGCTTTGAGTTAACTTGTAGGGTACTTTTATACCATCAACATCTTTATAATTATCAAAATCAATTGTTGATGTAAAACTGCCTTGCGGAGTATCTGCAGTGCTAATTTGCCGAATGAGTAAGCCGGTGTTGGTATCGAAATACTGAGTTGTCTTTTTACCGTTCGGCATATTAAGAACAACTTTGTACGCATCCTTATTATTAATAGTTTCCATTCCCGTTAGTTCTGGTTTTATTCCATACTTCGGATAATCCAAAAAGGCGTTCATCTCGGCTTCCAGCTTAATCGACTCAAGCTGATCGCCAGTTAATTCTTGTTCTTGTCCCATAGCACTGGTTTTGCCTTTTGTACCGTCGAAAACTGTTTTTTGCTGACCTACGCCGAAATCGACAAGCTGATAAAATTTATTCGGAGCTTTACGCGTCATTGTAATCACTATATTCATTCCCTGCATGGCGCCGGTCATTTTCATCGATTCATCTTTTATTTTAAGCAAATTATCCTTACCGCCTAAAGCGTCTACATATTTATTCAACACTTGGTCAACCGTAACGCCTTCGGGTACTTTCTTTATGTTCGGATCATATTTTTCACCGTAGATGTCGTAGTAATCAACTTTTCCAGTAACTGTAAAATTGCTTATGTTCTTGGCTATATCCGAACCCTTGCCGACGACAAGAATGTAAGCGTTATTCGGTTTAATATATTTTTTAGCCATTTCAAGAACATCGTCTGTAGTCACTGCGGAAAGATTCTTTAAATAATTTTTGTAATAATCTTTGGGAAGATTGTAACGTGCAATATTCAAAGCGAATCGTGCCACAGTTTCGGGAGATTCAAGTCCGCGGATAAAGCTTCCGGTGAGAAAATTTTTTGCCCTGTCCAGTTCGTCATCGGTAACCTTATCGGATCTGATTTTTTTAAGCTGATTCATAACCTCTGTAATTGCGCTATCCGTAACGGCGTTTCTAACCGATGTGAATGCAAGAAAGCTGCCTTGCAGACGATCGGGATTTAAGCTTGAATAAGCACCGTAAGTGTACGCTTTGGCCTCGCGCAAGTCCATGAACAATCTGCCTGTAGAACTTCCGCCAAGAATTAAATTCATTACTCCCGCTTTAATTGCGTCTTCATTCCCTATTTTCAAATCAACCGGGTAGCCAAGATTTAAAACGGATTGAACCGAATTTGCTCTATCAACAAGCCCAACTTTATTAACAAGCGGCGGCTTTGGCGTTGTGAACTCGCCTTTGGGAATCTCCCGGGATTTCCATTTTCCAAAATATTTTTCCGCAAGTTTTTGGGCCTCGGCTTTTGTAATATCTCCAACAATCGCGAGGTATGCCGCATTTGGATGAAAATATGTTTGATAATATTGATTGCACAGATCGAGCGAAATAGAATTTACAGTTTCCTCTGTTTCAACTTCTCCGTA
>JAKAHQ010000210.1 GCA_021814855.1 Bacteroidota bacterium
TTATCTCGATCACCGATAAGCCGAGGTAAATCGACGCAAACAATAAGACGGGTTTGAGAATTCTAAAAATCTTTTTCATGTTTTAGATCAAGGTTACATTTAAAAATAATCATAAAATTCTTTTCTGGAAAATCCCTGGCGGCAAATCTTGCAGCTTTTGCATGTTCATTTTAATTTGTATTACAAACAGCAATTGGATATTTTGATATGAGACTATTAATTAAACATAAACTCCGGAGGTAAACATGATTTCAGATAAAATGCAGAAAGCTTTAAACGATCAGATCAATGCCGAATTATTTTCTTCTTATCTATACCTTTCAATGGCGGCTTATTTCGAATCCGAAAACTGGAACGGATTTGCAACATGGATGAAAGTTCAATCGCAGGAAGAATACGGCCACGCTATGAAATTCTTCAAATATATTAACGATGTTGACGGCAAAGTAATTTTGGACGCCCTTGAAAAACCGAAAACTGATTGGAAATCTCCGCAGCAGGCATTTGATGAAGCCCATAAGCATGAACTCTACATTACTGACAGAATCAACAAACTTGTAGCGCTTGCCATGGAAGAAAAAGATTATGCAACGAATTTGTTCCTGAACTATTTTGTAACGGAACAGGTTGAGGAAGTGGCAACCGCCGTTCAAATAATTAATAAGTTCAATATAATCGGCGATAACAAAACAAGCTTGTTTTTGCTCGATAGAGAATTAGGAATGCGCGCAAAATCATAATTTCTTGATTTGGCCGTTAGAGTGCCGATTATAAATTTTTACTTTAAATATTTTTTCATTTTGGGATTTTTTTACTATTTTTGGCCACCAAAAATGTAAAAGAGGATTTTAAAATGGCTAGAAAATGTCAGGTTACAGGCGTTGGGCCGGTAAGTGGTAGCAGTATTTCACATGCACATAATAAGAGCAAAAGAAGATTCTTGCCAAACCTTCAGAAAAAAAGAATTTGGGTTAAGGAATTAAATAAATTTGTGACTGTTCGTGTATCGGCTAGCGCGCTTAGAACTATCTCCAAGAACGGGACTGCCGGAATTGCCAAGCTTGTTAAAGAGAAAAAAATCAAATCCAGATAAAAGATTCGGATGAACAAAAAAAACCCCGCGAACAGCGGGGTTTTTTTATAACACAAACATCACTTCAGTTTATCTTCTCCTCTCAGCACTTCCCCTATTCTCTCTACCGGAATTTGATTTTTCCCGGCTTTCATTTCTTGGTCGCTCGGAACTTCGGTTCGGTCTATCAACCTGTTCGCGCTTTGGAGCTTCTCTTTGTTGAAACTGCTGTCTATCGTTGGAACGCGGACGCTCAATGTTTTGCGGCCTTTCTCTCATTACATTTTTTTCAGGTTGGTTATAACCTTTTTGGCTTCTCCAGCTTTGATTATTATCGCGGTTCCGCTCGGGGAGATTGCCTCTTTCTTCTCTTTGAATATTATTTTGGTTTCCTGTTCGATTGCGTTCAAGATTGTAATCGCGGTTGCCAAACGGAGAAGAATTTCGAGCAGGCTGCTCATCGCCTCGGGAAAATATTTTATCTCTTTGCAAAGAACTTCTCGATTCTCCTCTTCGGATATCGAGATTACTCATATCGCGATCGCGATTCATCTCCCGCTCGTTAGGTCTGTATGCAACTATCCTATCGCCGCGGTCGGAACGATATCGGTTAAAATCGTTTATGTTATCCACATTTCTAATTTGACGTTCTTGAATACGCGAGCCTGTTCTTCTTTCAACCCAGGAGCGGTCCACTCCGCCGTTAATTATTCTGTCGTGATCGGAATAATAATTTGTACGGTATCTTGTTGAATTAAAAATCCGCTCAACCCTGTAACCATCAATCAAATAGTTATGAACCCTGTGATTACAGAAGTGATTGTAGTTAACAAAATTCCAGTAGCGGTAGCCGGAATGCCATCCAATTGAAAAGTGAATTCCGAGATTAATATGAAACGATGCATACGGAGGCAGCGGAGCCCAACCTATATAGTCGTCGTTGTAACGCCATTCAACCCACGATGGTCCCCATTGATCATCGGGAATCCAAATCCAACCATAATAATCGTCATAATACCAACGTCCGTAATGATATGTCGCCCAGCCGAAAGGTTCATCGGAATCCCAATACCAGCCGTTATCCGACCAGTACCATCTGCCCAAAGAATACGGACGCCAATCTGCGTAAATGTTATGCGGGCGCCAGACTGTAACACCGGCATCTAATTGAATCCACTCGCCGTACGGCTGAAGCGAGCTGTAAAACATCCCGATTGAAATCTCCGGGTACGGTTTTGCATCTAATCTAAGTGCAAAAAATATGATCGCTGTGAATATTATTATTTTTGTTTTCATGGCTGACCTCTCATAAGTACGGTAGTCATTTTACAAGGAATGTGCCACTTAAATCCGGCTCATTTTATTTGATTTGAAACGGAAAGAAAAAATTATTGTTTAATCAAAAAGACAGATAATTATTTTTTGAACACTAAATTGAACACATATTTTAAGCACACTAAACTTCCATTTTGGAGATATTGAATGATACACGAATTTTTTAACAAGAAGAGACCTCACAACGGAATTACTTTTGAACAATTCTTCAATACAATGAAAGAGAAGGTGGAAAAGTTATCTTCCGAATCGCAAAACCTGTCGCATCAGGATGAATATCTAAAGTTGAATTATCAGCGTGGCCAGCGGATAAATAAAACTTACACTGTCAGTCCAGAATTGAAAAATCTTGCAAGTAAAATTAACGGGCCCCAGCTATGGATGGTAATAACAGAAGACTGGTGCGGAGATTCTGCTCAAATACTTCCGTACCTTGCAAAGATAGTCGAGGTTAATCCAAAGATTAATCTTAAGATAATTTACCGGGATCAGAATCTTGATATAATGGATTTATATTTGACAAACGGTAAGTCCCGCAGCATCCCCAAACTTGTTGCTTTTGATGAAAGCGGAAGCGAATTATTTCAATGGGGCCCACGACCGCGTGAAGCGCAGGATTTAGTAAATCAGTTAAAAGCCGAAGGCTATTCAAAGGATCAGTTTACGGAACAACTTCATCTGTGGTACGGCAGAAACCGCGGCAAGGCAATTGAATTTGAATTTATCAACATCCTGAATGGCTTGATAAAAAAATAATTCAGTGGGCAAATGACTTTTTAGTTCGGATTAATTTTAAAGTCAACATTTAACAATAGAACGGAGTCGACTGGTTTGCCTCCGTTTTTTCCTGGGATGAATTTTGTTTTCTTCACAGCATCTTCGGCTGCTTCGTCGCATCCTAAACCCAGGCCTTTAATTATATCTGTCTTCGTTACTTCACCATTGGAATTAATTGATGCCTTCAAAGTCACTGTTCCCTCCAAACCGTATCTTAAAGCATGTTCGGGATAAACCAGGTTATCTTGAATTGCTTTTTGACCGCCGATCGGTTCGGCACATACTTCGGCATCGCAGGTAGATGTTGCATTCGATTCATTTTCAGAATTTGCTTTTTTCCCTGACAGATAATCTTGCGGCGATGCTTTATAATGAGGATCAAAGTCAAAAAATGTTTGATCTACAGCTTTGCCTTGCGAGTATTTAATTACGGATTTCAATCCGCCGTTATCGTAGTATGACCTATCTATTCCCTCTTTAATTCCTTGGTCAACAGAATATTCCTCTTTAAGTAATCCTGAAGGATAATATTCGCGCACCGCTCCGTTCATTACGCCGCCGCTGAAATTCTTTTCACTTTGCAGATTTCCGTTTTGATAATAAGTAACCATACTCCCGTCAATTATATCGTTGATGTAGGAAGTCTCTGTCTGAATATTACCGTTGGGAAAATAAGTCTTAACGTTTCCGGTTTGTGCAAATGCAATTGATGAACTCAGGATCAATAAAAGACAAACCGAGATCGACTTTGCAGCAATAGAATCTTTTCTCACAATTTTTTTTCTTTTGGATAAATTTAGTCATTCCTGGTGACAGAAAAAATTCGGAATTATATTCCGGCTGGGAACAAAACTGAGGACATACTTCTCGTTTTTTATCCAACAATTTTTATCTCATTAATTATAATTTTTTATCTTTAGTTTTAGAATCAAACCTTACTTTGTTTTTAACTCAGCAAACGAAAGGATATAATGATGGAACACAAATCCGACCACCTTCTCAGAAACATGTTAAATACCACTGTGCTCGTTTCAGCTCTTGGGTATTTCGTGGATATTTACGATTTAATAATCTTCGGAATTGTTAGAGTACCGAGTTTAACCGCGTTAGGCGTACCTTCCGATCAAATGATTAACGTCGGAGTTTATATTCTCAACATGCAAATGGCGGGAATGTTGATCGGCGGAATAATTTTTGGAATATGGGGAGACAAAAAAGGGCGGCTTTCAGTTTTATTCGGGTCAATCTTTGTATACTCTGTTGCGAATATTCTAAACGCTTTTGTTACATCAATAAATTTTTATGCGATACTTAGATTCGTTGCCGGACTGGGCTTAGCCGGCGAACTCGGTGCGGCAGTTACGCTCGTAGG
>JAKAHQ010000211.1 GCA_021814855.1 Bacteroidota bacterium
AGGGCGGTACTATTTTGGGCTCTTCAAATAAAGGCGATCCATTCCATTGGCCGGAAGATCTTGAAGGTAAAGTGAAAATATTCGACCGATCTAGAGATGCTTTAAAAAATTATGAAGCATGGAAATTGGATGCCGTCATTGCAATAGGCGGCGACGGAACAATGCATATCTCGGATAAATTAAGTCAAATGGGAATGAATATAGTCGGCGTTCCGAAGACAATCGATAATGATCTTCAAGCTACCGATCAAACATTTGGGCATGATTCCGCCGTATTTGTTGTTAGCGAAGCGCTTGATCGATTACATACTACAGCTTCGGCTCATCACAGGGTTATGGTATGCGAGGTTATGGGAAGATATGCAGGCTGGATTGCATTAAACGGAGGACTCGCCGGCGGTGCGGACATAATCCTTATTCCCGAAATACCTTTTGATTGGAAAGTTGTTTACGAGAAAGTGCTGCATCGCAATATGATGGGAAAACGATTCAGCATTGTGTGCGTTGCCGAAGGCGCAAAACCAATGGGTGGCGGATTTGTGATGAAGTCTGAGGATATAAAAAGAACCGATCCGATCCAACTTGGCGGAATAGGTGAACTCGTTGCAAAAAAAATCAGTAACGGCACCGGTCTTGAAACTCGATATACGGTTCTTGGCCATTTACAACGCGGGGGCGGTCCTACTCCTTTTGACAGAATTCTCTCTACTAAATTCGGAACAAATGCAATTAATCTTGTAATTAAAAAACAATTTGGAAGAATGGTAGCTCTACACGGTTCGGAAATAAAAAGCGTAAGAATAAAAGATGCTATCTCAAGGCAAAAGTTAGTAAAACCAAAGGATCAGGCTGTAATAGCCGCTAGCGCCGTAGGGGTAAGTTTCGGAACCGAAAATTTGTAAGATATCTTGCATTAGATAAGGTAGAATTCTTATTTTTGTCCGCTGATTAAACAGGTTTGTTTAACGGGGTCGTAGTTCAGTTGGTTAGAACGCCTGCCTGTCACGCAGGAGGTCGCGAGTTCGAGTCTCGTCGGCCCCGCTAAAGAAAAGCCGTAATTCAAATAGAATTGCGGCTTTTTTGTTTTTAAAATTCTCTGTTTAACACAAAAAGATTGTTGAATTTGAAGTACATGATAATGACTCTGAAATTTTTAGAAGTTTAATCTATTAATTGAGTTAAGTCAAAATAACCGCTTTGTAATTCATGATCGGAATGAATTCAAAATACACTTTTAATTATTTACTTCTTTAAACGTAGAAGTAATAATCGATAATATATTATTAACTGATTCAATTCTAATTAAGAGATAATCTTGTTAATCGATATACGCACGGTAATTCTTATCATCGGCATTTCACACTTGATGCAGATGGTGGTTTTTTTTTACCAGTTTAAAGTCAACAAGAATTTTATGGGACCCGGCTGGTGGCTGCTCTGGAGCGCATTGGAATCCATCGGTTTTATGATGCTTCTACTAAGAAACAATCCATCTCTGCTATCTATTATCATTCCGATTCAAGACCCCATTCTAATTTTAGGCACTTTATTTATCTATATAGGATTTCTAAAATTCTTCAACAAGCCGGTCAACTTTAAAGTAATCTTCATGTTCTTTGCTTCGTTTGTAATACTGCACTTGTCTTTCTATTTAATAACCGATTCAATTATTGTGCGAACCGTACTGTTTGATCTTTGTATTTCCTTAATAGCATTTTCTACAGCCGCAGCTATATTCAAAAACAAAAGCCATTCACTTAGAACAACGGCCTATTTCAATATATTATTGTTCGTAATTCACGGTTCTATCTTTGCGTTTAGGGTAGTAATGATACCACTCGGCGCACCGTTTAAAGAAATTTCCTCGGTCTCTCTTTTCAACATCGTGCAATATTTCGACGCATTAATAATTGCTCTACTATGGACTTTTGGTTTTATAATGATGTTGAATCAAAAATTAAACTCGGAAATTTCCGAGGTCAAAAATCAATTCGAACAAATTTTTCATTTAAGTCCCGACCCGGTTTTTATAATCCGGATGAGTGACGAAAAATTAGTCGACTGCAACGAAGGATTTATAAACCTATACGGATATAAGAAAGGGGATGTGTTAGGAAAGACCTCTAACGAGATTCAATTGTGGAAGGATGACGCAGAAAGATCTAATTTTTTCAAATCTTTAAGAGAAATTGGCCAATTCGAAAATTATGAAGTGATTTTTCAGAAAAAGGATACGGAACCGATTCATGTATTAGTCTCTGCAAATATTTTAACCCTCAAAGACATTCCCCATGTTATAGTCGTCACTCGCAATATTACAGAAAGGAAGAGGACCGAAGAAGAAATAAGGATGAAAAATGAAGAACTTCTCCGGCTAAATTCCGAGAAGGAGAAATTCTTTTCTATTATTGCTCACGATCTAAAAAGCCCCTTTCAGGGTTTAATCGGGTCGTCCGAAATTCTTTCAAACGAATATCATGCTTTATCGGAAAAGGAAAAAATCTCTTTTATCAACGGCATCAAAAAGCAAAGTCAAAACTCATATAAGCTATTGGAAAATTTATTGGAATGGACAAGGATTCAAACAGGTACCATGGTTTTTAATCCCGAGTACTTTAACCTGTTGGTGGAATTGCATCCTACAATTACTTTGTTTAAGCAGTCGGCTCAAAATAAAAATATACAATTCAATTACGATATTGATAATCTACTTTTTGTGAATGCCGATAAAAATATGCTGTCTACAATAGTCCGAAATCTTCTTTCCAACGCTATTAAATTTACAGGCGGCAACGGGAGTATAAATTTGATTGCGAGAAAACTTGACGATACAGTGGAAATCTCTGTAAGCGATACCGGAATAGGGATGGAAAAGGAAAGTTTAGATAAACTCTTCAGCATTGGAACGGGAAACAGCCGCAGAGGAACTGCAAATGAAGAAGGTACTGGATTAGGTCTACTACTGTGTAAGGAGATGATAGAAAAGCACCGCGGTAAAATAAACGTTACAAGCTATGTAAATAAAGGCACAACATTCTCTTTTGCTATCCCCTCTCAGTAAATTTCCATGTCTACCAGGATCTCCGCATAGTTGCTAATAGTTTTCAGATTAAACCATCACCCGTTTCAAAAAAAATTTAGAAAGTTCGGCCTTCGCTAATAAGTGCATTCCAGCAAAATCAAATTTTGATTTTCACTCCACTTAGATTCGTATTCGGTCTCTATATTTCAAATTTATAAAGGACTAAATTCTTCATACGGATGATTTCGAATCCGCTAAAATTCAATTCAACGGACAACTCTTGCATAAACTCAGGCTTAATTCTATGTTCCAACGGTGGGCCAAATTCTTGAGTTTTATATTCCCACTCAAGTATAAATACAGCTTTTTTAGAAACTCTTTTTGCCTCGGAGAGCGCTTTTTTATAGTCACTCACTTCATGAAATACAACGCCGAAAAAGGTGATATCAAAAGAATTATTCTCGAATGGAATTTTTTCGGCTTCGGCAATTTTGAATGTACATTTAGGCAAATAACCAGCAGCTGCTTTAATCATATCCGTATTCACGTCGATACCGGTTATAGAAACATTTTTTCTATAAAATGCTTCGGCAAATAAACCGCTTCCGGTCCCAACATCAAGCAAAGTTTTGGCCGGAACAGTTTGGAGACAAACTTCCGTAACTTTTTCAACTTCCAATCTCTCAACCCTCTCCGGTGAGCGGAGACGATCTACTGTACCGTTATACAATCTTTCGTTCATCGTGCAGTATCCTTGATTCTTAATTCTAAATTTTGATTACCAGATTATTTGATGCATTCTAATCGGAATAGATTTAATTACAATTTGAACACATCAAATTTTTTCGACTATACAGTCGAAGCGTTCGACCAATCGGTTTGCTAATTGGTTCCACAGTTTTATAATGTTTTGAAAAGAGCCCGGAATCGGCAAATATTCTTTTGGCATAATTCTTAAGGGAATGTTACCGAAACCATAATCAATTAATTAAATACAGTGAGGTAAAAATGAAAAAGCTCGTTTCTCTTGTCGCTCTTATTGCGATATTCGTATTGTACTCCAACATCTCCGCTCAGACACAAAACCCGACTCCGCCGACACAGCACGGAAAAAACTTTGTCGATAAAAACGGCGACGGCTACAATGATAATGCCCCCGATCATGACGGCGACGGAATTCCAAACGGTGTGGATCCCGATTATACAGGTCCAAAGTATCAAAAAAATAAATTTGTAGATCTAAACGGCGACGGAATTAATGATAATGCAGGACGCGGAAAACGCGGCGGTAAATCCGGCAAAGGCGGTTACGGACCGGGCAACGGTTCCGGCAACAAAGGCGTAGGTCCTAAAGACGGAACCGGCTACGGCCCGGGTACCTGCACAACAACAGGCACCGGTACGCAAGGCACTAACAGCCGCGGTTACAGAGGCGGCAAAAAGTAAATTATTAATTGAGGACAAAGGGAACTCGAATGAGTTCCCTTTTCAATGAGGCAGAAATGACAAATACAAAAAAAGTATTCT
>JAKAHQ010000212.1 GCA_021814855.1 Bacteroidota bacterium
CGAGTTGCGCAACAAAGCAAAGAATATGCTGGTGGTTTTTGTTGGAACAGGAATTGGCGGCGCGCTCTTTTTCGACGGCAAATTGTACCGCGGTTCAAATTTTTATGCCGGAGAAATAGGCCATATGCGTGTCGGCTCAAAAGGTAACATCGCATTTTCAAGAGACAGTTCTACTATTGAGCTAAGCGCGAGTCGTACGGCGATTGTACGAGAAATAAAAAAGGAACTATCCGGGAACAAGAAAAGTATTTTGAAAGAATATCAATCGCCCAAAAAAACTTTGAAGAGTCGGGCTCTCGCCGAGGCAGTGAAGAAGGGAGATAAACTCGCTGTAAAACATGTTTCTAAGGCAGCAAGAATTCTTGGTACGAGCTTAGGCAGTATCACAACATTATTGAACATCGATACAATAGTTCTTGGCGGCGGTGTAATTGAGGCGATGCATAAATTTATGATTCCGCTCATTAAATCGTCGTTTAAGGAATCTGTGCTGCCGGAACCTGGAAAATTTGTGAAGATCTACGAAACAAAACTTGGCGACGACGCCCCGCTATACGGAGGAATACCGTTAGCTGAAGAATTTCTCGGTGCAATTAAAAGGTGATCAATTAATTTCGTCGAACGATTTTTCAATCTCTTCGATTTGATGGGATAAGTCGGTCCAGCGGGCATAATTTTCTTTAAGTAATTTTTTTGCCTGCTCGTATTCAAGATTTTTGGATTTGGCTAACTGCGGATTACTAAATATTTGAACGTCCGATAACTCCATTTCAAGATTATTCTTCATTTCTTCCAACCGTTCAATTTCTTTTTCGCAAGCGTTTACCTGCTCTCTCAATTCTTTTGTCCGGTTATATTTTCTGTTTCGTTTTTCAGCTTCAATTCTCTTTTGATCTTTCCGGTTGGATTTTAGTTCGTTCTCGGTCTTCTTAATTAAATCCTGTTCGAGCAATTCCTTTCTTTTAAGAAGGTAATAATCAATTCCCCCTATAAAAAGATTTGCCTCGCATTGCCTTATCTCAAGAACTTTGTTGACGAGTGGTTTTAGAAAATCGATATCGTGAGAAACGATTATTAATGTGCCGGAAAAATTAATAAGCGCGTTCTGTAAAATTTCTTTTGACGAAAAATCCAGGTGGTTCGTCGGCTCATCCAGAATTATTAAATTGCTTTCGGTTAACAATAATCTTGCAAGAGCCACGCGGCTTTTCTCTCCTCCGGAGAGCACTTTTATTTTTTTGAAAACATCATCGCCGGAAAAAAGGAAAGAACCCAAAATAGTTCTAATCTGACCAGGCGTTAAATCGCCGTTTACTCCTTCCAGCGCGTCAATTAAATCATTCTCCGGATCAATAGAGTCTGCGACTTCTTGTTCGTAATACGAAACCATTGTATTATGACTGTAGGTGATTTTGCCCATGGTAGGAGAAAGTTTACTGCCGATAATTTTAGCCAGCGTAGTTTTACCGGTTCCGTTCGGTCCAACAATGGCAATTTTATCGCCGCGCTCTATTTGAAGATTAACATTCTTCAACACTTCAAGCGGGCCGTATGATAAATCAACATTTTTTAACTCAACAGGTATAATTCCGCTTTTAGGCGGTTCAGGAAATCGCAGATCAATTCTTTTTTCCTCATCGGCAATATTTATAGATTCCATTTTTTCAAGCTGCTTAATTCTACTTTGAACCTGTTTTGCTTTGGTTGCCTTGTAACGGAATCTCTCAATGAATTTTTCAGTGTCCTTGATTTTCTTTTCGAGATTTTTTTGCTGCAAGCGAAGCTGACGATCCCTCTCATCCTTGAAAGTAAGATACGATGAATAATTGCCGGGGAAGAAGTTGATTTTCTTATCGAATATTTCCAGAGTCTTATTGGTAACGCTGTTTACAAAGTGCCGGTCGTGAGATACAATTATGAGCGAGCCGTTAAAATTCTGAAGAAAATTTTCCAGCCAAGTCAGAGTATCAATATCGAGATGGTTGGTAGGTTCGTCGAGAAGTATTAAATCGTTTTCCGAAAGAAGAATTTTAGCAAGTTGAATACGCATTTGCCAGCCGCCGGAAAATTGTTCGGTACCGCGTTCAAAATCTTTTTCCTTAAAACCGAGGCCTATCAATACTTTTTCAATTCTGGAATTTGCAGCATAAAAATCTATCTCTTCCTTTTTGTGATGTAAATCTCCCAATTCCTCAAGCAGTTCATTACGGTCGTTTTCATCTGGCGTCGAATTTAATAATTCAAGAATTTCTGCTTCGCGAAAATCAAGATAATTTATGTCGGGAAGGGAAGATTTAACCTCTTCGAAAAGAGAATGGCCTTTAAATGCAATTAGGTCCTGCTGAAGGTAACCGGTCCTAATTCCTTTTTGTTTTCTTATTTCGCCGCTTTCGGGTTTCTCAAACCCGTAAAGCAGTTTCAGAAAAGTAGATTTGCCCGTACCGTTGGGGCCAACGAGCGCAATCTTATCATTTTTGCCTAACTTTAAATTAACGTTCTCAAAAAGATTTTCACCGGAAAACTGAACTGAAAGATTTTTTATATCTATCATATTAGCATAATATCAATTTCTATTTCCTTATAACCGCCACTTTGGAAGTCTTAACGTTATTGGCTTCGGAATCATAAGCCACGATTATATAAACACCGGTAGAAACAAGATTTCCGTTTTGATCGCGCCCGTCCCAAAATGCTACTCTGCCGCCGGGGGAATCGAAATTCCTAATCAGGTTGCCGCTGACTGCAAAAATTTTGATTGATGTATTTCTTATCAAACCGTCAATTGTTACATTCGTTGAGCTTCCGTTTCCAATAATAAACGGATTCGGATAGATAAATAAATCTCCAAAACTGTCTTTAGGTTCAACCGAAGATGTTTGGAGCGAAGCTAAGCCGTAATTTGTTCCTATATAAACAATACCGTTTTTGTTATCGAACGTGATGCTCGTTATGTTGTCGTCCGGTAACGGGCTGTTTGTGGAATTATACTGGGCTACTAATTGATAACCGTCCGGTTCCAAAACTATTACACCGGATGTTGTGCCAACCCATTTTTGATTTAACGGATCAACCGCAATACACGTTACCGGCTGATTGGATAACGCATAAATATTTCTGATGGAGTTTACGGATTTAGGACTGGTAGGATTTGTGATTACGTTAAGACCGACGTTAGTGCCAACCCAGATATACCCGGTTTGGTCAACGGCGAGAGCCGTGATTAAATCGCTGTTCAAGCCGTCGCCGGTTTTAACAACTCCTTTAGTATCGTCTCCCAGAATATCGAAAGTTTTATTCTCGTTAAAGTAATAGAGTCCGCGGTTGCCATTAATAATTGAAAACCATTTTGTATCGTATGGATCGATTATAAGATTGCCCGTCGGATCGGCTCCAATAAACGGATTTGAAAAAACATATCCGTACCATTTCTTATCCGTTGTAAAAACAGAAAGCGGTTTTTGCGATGCAGTTTCATTGTTAAGTATCCAAACATTTCCTTTGGAGTCGGTTTTAACGTCGGAAATTGAAACGAACGCTGGACTGGTAGCTATTCCCACTAAAGGGCTATTACTACTATTATAAGTTGTTAGAAGATTATTTTTTAGTACGGTAACGCCGTATCCCCAGTTGGATAAGTACACTGCAGAATCAGGTCCGGCAAAAACATTAAAATAAGAATTGGATGGAATTTGTGGATATGTATCTTTATTGTATGTAGTCCATTTTTCTCCATCGTATTCGTAAAATCCGGCGCCGGTAACATCTTTGCCTGTAGCAACCCACAACCGTCCAAGCGGATCGACAGAGAGATTTGTAAAAGAATTATTGAACGGACCGTTCGGATAAATTAACCGCGCTTTATTGTTCGCGAACACCAACACTCCGTTATTTGAGGCAACATAAACTGTTTGGTTATCGGCAACGGTAACAGAATTAAACGTCAGATTGGAATTTTCATAAAGCTTGGTAAGATTGGAATTATCGTATTTGTAAATTCTAAAATTGGTAACAATATATAAACTGTTCCCGGATACACACATGTCCTGAACATTTTCGCCATCCAATAAGAACTGCTGCCAGGAATTGTTTGTGAACTTGAATATTCCGCTTGAAGTAGCAAGAAGAATTTGACCGTTATAACCAATAATCTTTGTTCCCGAGGAGGCGCTAATTTCGGCCTTAAATTTATAATTATTCCAAGATTCCGGGGCAGACAAATTTTGAGCGCTGGCTTTCTGAACTGCTACACCATCGCCGGTAACTGCAAAAATCAGCGATGATTTATACGAACTTATTACCATAGAGCCGGCTGTAAATGAACCCAGTTTTTGAAATGTATCGTAGAAAGAAAGATTGTTTGTGTTCAACAGCGCCAACCCGAAATCGCAAGATACAAATGCCGTGTCGGCTTTAACAAAAATATTGTTAATCTGTTTCTGACTGTTGTTAGAATTAAATATATCAATAATTTTTGATACGGAGTTGTTTGAGGGATCAAGAACGTTTATGTATCCTTCCTGCGAGCCGAA
>JAKAHQ010000213.1 GCA_021814855.1 Bacteroidota bacterium
ATGTTAATTTTTGCTCTCCTTGTATTGCCGGTTGTTTTAGCTCAAGCTTTAGGGGCTTATAGTCATTGGTATGCTATTCTTATAATCGGGCTGGCCGCTTCCGCGCATCAAGCTTGGTCCGCAAATATTTTTACAACCGCATCGGATATGTTTCCCAAGAAAGCAGTCGCTTCGGTTACCGGAATCGGAGGAATGGCCGGCGCTGTAGGCGGAATTATAATTGCATGGATTGCCGGTTTGCTTCTCGATCACTTCAAAGCGTTAAACAATATTGAAATGGGTTACTACATTATGTTCATCATTTGCGGCTCGGCTTATTTAGTCGCCTGGGTAGTTATGAATTTGCTCGCGCCTAAAATGAAACGTGTTGAGTTATAACCTTAGAATTACTTTGGGATAAATATGAAAGACATTTTTATTAAAGAAAATTTTCTATTGTCGAACAAAACTTCCGAGCGGCTTTACTTTGACTACTCAAAGGATCAGCCGATTATCGATTATCACTGCCATCTTCCGGTTCAGGAAATAGCGGAGGATAAGAAGTTCGATAATATCACCCGTGTGTGGCTCAACGGCGATCATTATAAATGGAGAGCTATGAGAGCCAACGGTATTAACGAAAAATATATTACCGGCGACGCCGACGACAAAGATAAATTTTTCAAATGGGCTCAAACGGTTCCTTATACAATAAAGAATCCGTTGTATCACTGGACGCACCTGGAACTGAAAAGGCCTTTTGGAATTTCCGACCGGCTTTTAAATCTGGAAACGGCAGAAAGTATTTGGAATGACTGCAATTCCATGCTTGCTAAAGATGAATTCTCCGCACGGGGAATAATCAAGCAGATGAATGTTGAAGTTGTTTGCACCACCGACGATCCCGTTGACACGCTTGAGTATCATAAAGTAATAAAGCAAAATCCTTTCGGTGCGAAAGTAATACCTGCTTTTCGCCCGGATAAGGCGATGGCGGTTGAAGATTTAACCGACTTTCACAAATGGCTTGCAAAACTTCAAACGGCTTCCGGCATTTCCGTAACCGGCTTCGATAAGTATATCGAAGCTATACACAAGCGTCACACTTACTTTCACGAAAACGGCTGCCGCTTATCCGACCATGGAATTGAAACCGCCTACGCCGAAGATTATACTTCCCAAGAAATAAATTCCGTTTTCCAAAAGATTCTTTCTAAAAAGGAATTGAATGCAAGCGAAGTGTTGAAATTTAAATCCGCAATGATGTACGAGTTTGGCATTATGGATTATGAAAGGGGATGGGTTCAGCAGCTTCACATGGGCGCTCTTAGGAATAACAACACAAGAATGTTTCGCACCCTGGGCGCCGATACCGGAGTCGATTCGATCGGCGATTTTGAAATTGCCAAACCGCTTTCAAAATTTTTAAACCGGCTTGACGACGAAAATAAATTGGCAAAGACGATCCTGTACAATCTTAATCCGCGCGACAATGAATTGATTGCCACCATGATCGGAAATTTTCAAGACGGAACCGTTATCGGCAAGCTTCAATATGGAAGCGCGTGGTGGTTCTTAGATCAGAAAAGCGGAATGGAAAACCAGATAGACGCGCTTTCAAATATGGGTTTGCTCAGCAGGTTCATTGGTATGTTAACAGATTCTCGCAGTTTTCTATCTTATCCGCGCCACGAATATTTCAGAAGAATCCTTTGCAATGTTCTTGGCGACGAAATGGAAAGAGGATTGATTCCAAATGATGTCAATCTAATTGGTAATATGGTTGCGGATATAAGTTATAGAAACGCAAGATCATATTTCGATTTTTGGAACAGTTGAGGTCTCAACCCCGAGAAAAATTTTTCTGGTTGAACTTAGCGGTTAACTTTATCGGAAACTAAATCGATTAATTTTTGTATTTTTTCCATGCAGGAAAAATGGAACTATGAGAACCAAACAAATTACGTTAAATGATATTGCGAACAGACTGAACGTTTCAACCGTAACGGTATCCAAGGCATTGCGCGGCCATCCGGATATTTCTCCCGAAACGACAAAGCTGGTTAAAAAGCTTGCCGATGAAATGGGCTACTCGCCTAACTTTATGGCAAGAAATCTTTCTGCCAGAAAATCCAACACTATCGGCCTGGTAGTTCCCAAAATAGCCCATCATTTTTTTAGTTCTCTAATTGAACACGTTTACGATCTGGCGTTTCAAAATAATTATGAAATAATTCTTACCGTGTCGCAAGAAAATTCCGAGAAAGAGTTAAAGCATATTCAAACGCTTCTTTCCATGCGGGTGGACGGTATAGTAGTTTCAATTTCGCAGCAGACTACCAACTTTGATGTTTTTGAAACGGTCCGCAGCAGGGAAATTCCTCTTGTGTTTGTGGATCGTTTTCCGGAGATGTCAAATGTTAACACCGTAACTGTTGACGACCGCGGCGGCGCTTACAAAGCAGTTCAGCACGCGGCATCGCTTGGGTATAAAAATATCGCACTGTTTGCCGGAAATACTAAAATCAATATCGGTCGAGACCGGCTCAACGGATTCCGGTTAGGAATGGCGGATAACAATCTTGAAATAAATCCCGAGTGGATATTGGAAGGCGAGTTCGGCGAAAAAAGCGGTTACGATTCTTTTATGAAACTATATAAAGCTCACAAACTGCCGGATCTTATAATTGCGGTTACTTATCCAGTTGCGCTGGGTGTTTATACTGCGGCTAATGAAGTGCGTCTTAAAATTCCAAAAGACATAGACATTATATGCTTCGGTAATTCGCAGGTGCAAAATTTTCTTTCTCCGCCGTTAAGCTGTATTAATCAGCCGACTGACGAACTCGCTGCTCAGTCCATCAAAGTATTATTGGACAATATTGAAAACAAAGACGGCTTTGTTCCCAAACATATTGTTATTGACACAAACTTAATTTTGCGCGGTACATGCATAAAGTATAACCGGGCATAATGCGTTATCAAATTTTCCGCTCTCTCACTGAAAAGATTTTCTTCATTTCGAAACTTTAATACAGGTATACCATGAAAAGAATGTTGCCAAATTTATTTGAGAAAAATTTTTATTCACTAATTTGGATATCCCTAATATTTGTTTTTACCGGGTCTCAACTTTTTTATTGCAAAGACGAGGGCGGAAAGAACACCAAAAGCGGGTGGGCGCAATTGCCTGCCATTCTTAAAAATATTAAGCCCCCCGTCTTTCCAAATAAAGAATTTAAGATAACGGATTTCGGTGCGACTGCAGGTGAAAATTCCGACAGCAAACCCGCTATAGATAAAGCAATATCCAAGTGCAATGAAGCCGGCGGCGGCAGGGTTATTATTCCTAAAGGAATCTATTTTGTAAATGGCCCCATCCATTTGAAAAGCAATGTAGAGCTTCACCTTGAAGATGGAGCCGTTGTAAAATTCAGTACCAATCCCGATGATTACCTGCCCGTTGTCTTTACTCGCTGGGAGGGGATGGAGTGTTATAATTACTCGGCGCTAATCTATGCTTACGGTCAAAAAAATATTGCGGTAACAGGTAAAGGAACATTCGACGGACAGGCAAGCAGCAGTAATTGGTGGGCATGGAAAGGAAGTAAGGAATTCGGATGGGAAAAAAATATGCCGAGCCAAAAAGATAGTTCAGGCAGACCGCTCCTGGTAAAAATGAATAATGAAAATGTTCCGGTAGAAAAAAGAATTTTCGGAGCCGGCAGATATCTTCGTCCTAACTTTGTGCAGTTTTACAAATGCGAAAACATTCTTTTGAAAGATGTAACGTTTCTCAATTCTCCGATGTGGGTTTTAAATCCCGTTCTCTCGCAAAACATTTCTATTATAAACGTATCAACAATTGGAACCGGCCCAAACACAGACGGCTGCGATCCCTCTTCCTGCAAAAATGTTTTAATCAAAAACTGCAAGTTTAAAAACGGCGACGATTGTATTGCTATTAAATCCGGCAGAAACAACGACGGCAGAAGAATAGGCGTCCCCAGCGAGAATATCGTGATTCAAGGCTGCAAAATGGAAGACGGCCACGGCGGTGTTACCATCGGAAGCGAAATTTCCGGCGGCTGCAAAAATGTTTTTGCGGAAAACTGCAAAATGGATTCGCCAAATCTGGATAGGGCAATAAGACTAAAATCCAATACTTATAGAGGCGGTCTTATTGAGAATGTTTTTATCCGAAATATAAAAATCGGCGAGGTTAAAACCGTGGCTCACTTCGATATGAAATATGAACCTGCCGAAGGAAGTAACGGGGGCTTTCTCCCGGTCTGGCGCAACATCGAAATTGAAAACGTAAGCAGTACTAACAGTCATCAAGCATTTTATTTCGTCGGCCTGGATAATTCTAAAATTCATAATATTAACATAAAGAATTGCAATTTCAGGGAAGTCAAAGAAGCCTCGGAAATTGAAAACGTTGATAAATTAAAGACGGAAAATGTCTTTATCAATGGTAAATTATTCAAGGAAGAGAAAAATTAGTTATGGTTATACCTTGAATTCGTATTCCATT
>JAKAHQ010000214.1 GCA_021814855.1 Bacteroidota bacterium
AAGTATTCGGCAATCCGGAAAAAGTCGAAAAAATAAATTCATTTGTTCACCCCGCCACGATTAGAAGAATAGATGCAGAATGCAAAAGACTGTTTAAAGACCACGATATTGTATTTGTGGAATCGGCTCTCGTGTTTGAGGCTAAGATTAGAAAGATGTTCGATTATATAATACTTGTTACCGCTGATGAGGCAAAACGGGTTGAACGGATTCGTAGAAGAGATAATGTTTCTGAAAACAAGGTAAGGGAAAGGATGAAATTTCAAATGGAGGACGAAAAGAAAATTCAACTTTCGGATTTTGTCTTCGACAACAACGGTCCTACTTCGGACATTGATAACAGATGTAAGTTTATTCTACAAATACTTAAATCATTAATTGGTTAATACCTTCAAAGGATACAAATGTCTTTGCTTGATTTATATTTCGGCTTGACATAATTTTCTTTCATTAAAATATCAATTCCGGACTTAATCTTGAAAATACTTAATGATCTTATCGTTGCTTTTGTAAAACTCCTGCCCAAATCAATAGTTCACATTTTCGCTAAAAGATATATTGCCGGCGAAAAACTGGAAGACGCTGTTAGAGTAACTAAAGAATTTAATCAAAAAGGAATTTTTACAACAATTGACGTGCTCGGCGAGGCAGTCAGCACAAAAAGAGAATCGGAACTGGCCAAGAAGGAATGTCTTGCCGTTCTGGATGCAATTGAAAAACACAAGTTGAAATCAAATCTGTCGTTAAAGCCAACTCAGCTTGGTTTATCGATTGATAGACAATTTTGTTATGAGCAGGTTTCCGAAATTTTGGAAAGAGCAAAATCGTATAATAATTTTGTTCGAATCGATATGGAAGATTCTCCTACTACAGACGCAACCTTTGAGCTTTATAATAATCTCAGAGAGAAGTACACTAATGTTGGAGTTGTCGTTCAGGCATATTTGAAAAGGACTTATAATGATGTTCAAAAACAAAATGAGCTTGGAACAAATTACAGGTTATGCAAAGGCATTTATATCGAGCCTGAAGAAATAGCTTACAAGGATCGGCAAAAGGTTAGAGACAATTATCTCGCCATATTGGAGGCCATGCTTAAGAACGGCAATTATGTCGGTATTGCCACACACGACGACTACTTAGTAAAGGGCGCATACGAATTGATCAAGAAGTTGAACATTTCCAAAGATAAATTTGAATTTCAGATGCTTTACGGCGTGAAGGAAGACTTAAGAGATAAAATAAATGCCGACGGATACAAGATCAGAATTTACGTTCCCTTCGGAGAACACTGGTATAAATATTCTATACGCCGCTTACAGGAAAATCCCGAAGTAGCCTGGTACATTACTAAAAGCATATTTTCATTTAGCTGATGAACGTTCTTGGAATAGAAAGTTCTTGCGACGAGACTTCCGTTGCCGTCATTTCCAACGGAAAGCTGGTTGCAAATTTAATTTCGTCACAGGATATTCATACGGTATTTGGCGGAGTAGTGCCGGAACTTTCCAGCCGCGCCCACCTTCAAATGATTCAGCCGCTTCTTAAAAAGGCGCTTGATCTGGCAAATCTTCAGATGGAACAAATCGATTTAGTCTCCGCCACTGCCGGTCCCGGATTGATCGGCGCACTGCTTGTAGGATTGACTTTTGCAAAGGGATTGGCCTTCGCATTGAAAAAACCTTTTGTTGCTGTAAATCATATCGAAGGCCATATCTTTTCGGGATTCTTGATGGAAGAGAAACCGGAATTCCCTTATCTGTGTTTAGTGGTTTCCGGTGGACATACATTGCTTCTGCTCGTTAAAAGCGATACGGAAATTGAAAAGCTCGGCACAACAATCGACGATGCTGCCGGAGAAGCGTTTGATAAGATTTCCAAGATGCTCGGGCTTGGTTATCCGGGCGGCCCCAAGATTCAGGAGATAGCCAAAGATCAACCAACGGATTTTACGAGCTTCCCTATAGCGCAATGTAAAAATGAGTTTGATTTTTCTTTCAGCGGATTGAAAACCGCGGTGCTGCGTTTTGTTCAAAAAGAATTTGGAGAAGCAAATAAAATTCCGAGCGATAAACTTCCGCTGATTGCTTCATCGTTTCAATTTTATGCTGTCCAGGCCTTGGTGCAGAACGTTTCTAAAGCCCTCCGGAAATACAAAGTGAATTCAATTTCTTTAGTCGGCGGCGTTGCGGCAAATAAAATGCTTAGGAACGAATTTGAAAAACTGGCGGTGCAGTATAAAAAGAAACTGGTAATTCCTTCGTTGGAATTTTGCGGCGATAACGGAGCCATGATTGCCTACCGCGGAATGAGATTGCACAAAGCCGGAATTAGGTATGACTATGCATTCAACGCTTACCCAAGTCTTGGCGATTATTCATTTATCAAATAAGCTTACCGTTTAATAACAAGAAAAAATTTCTATCGTTTTCTAAAACTAAAATTTATCTATATTCGCGTCACTATAAAGAAGAGAAAATTTGCTAAAGCTAAAAGAAATTGTTAAAACTTTTTCGAAGAACGAACTCTACGCTGTTTCCGGGTCGTTTATAATTTTCTTCGGCATTTTGTATTATACTTTTTTTACTCCTAACTATTACAAAGGCGAACAGGCAGAGGTAGTTGATATAAGACCCGGATCGAGTTTCTCCCAGGTAATAGATACTCTTTACGCAAAGAAAATTATACCAAGCCGTTTTAACATGAAAGTTATTGCTTACCTGTACGGGGCCGAAAGAAAAATTAAAGCAGGCAGGTACATTATTCCTAACGGTCTTAGCTACGTTAAACTTGTGGAGAGATTGGCTTTCAATCGATTGTCTACGCAAATATTAGTTACAATTCCGGAAGGCATTTGGCAAACCGAAATAGCCGAAATTGTGCACCGCGATCTTAATATCGATTCAACAAAAATTATGCAGTTGAGCCGGGATAAATCTTTCATTCAATCTCTCGGATTGGATGTAGATAATCTTGAAGGATACCTGCTGCCGGAGACTTATTATTTTTACGCTGACTCATCGCCGGAAGAAGTGCTGCGTAAGATGAAACACCAGATGGATAAAATTTTTACGCCGGAAGTAGAAAACCGGATGAGAAATTTGAAGATGGATAAGAACCAAATATTAACCTTGGCTTCGATAATTGACGGAGAATCTAACTATGTGCCGGAGTTTAAAACTATTGCCGGGGTTTATTACAATCGTCTTCGACTTGGAATGCCGCTGCAAGCCGATCCTACAATTCAATATTTAATTAGGGATAAGAGAAAGAACCGGATATTGCTGAAAGACCTTGAGATTAAATCCAAATTCAATACATATCAAAATGTAGGACTACCCCCGGCGCCGATAAATAATCCTGGCAAAGATGCTATAATGGCCGCGTTGTATCCCGAAAAAAATGATTACCTTTACTTTGTAGCAAACGGCGACGAGAGGCATGTATTCGCAAAAAATTATTCTCAACATGAAATAAACGTGAGTCACTATAGAAAATGGCGAAGAAGTCAAAACTAAATTTTGTTCTAACAATATTAGCGCTGGTTGTAATCATAAGCGGATGTGCCAATCAAATAGCTCCCGGAGGCGGAGAGATTGACCGGGTTCCTCCGCAAATAATTGAAGTAGCGCCTTTAAATGGTGCGGTTAATTTTTCCGATGATCACTTTGAAATTACTTTCGATAAGTATGTTGATAAGCGCTCCGTGCAGGATGCTATATTTATTTCACCAACTATTGAAAAGGGTCTCAAGTATGATTGGAGCGGAAAAACTCTCGACGTTTACTTCAAAGATTCTCTCAAAAAGAACACTACATACACAGTAACAATCGGCACCGATGTTAAAGACCTAAACAACAGCAATAAAATGGCCGAAGCGTTCACGTTTGCGTTTTCAACCGGTCTAAAGATTGATAAAGGAATTATAAACGGAAAAGTTTACGACCCCAACCCCGATGGCGTAATGGTCTTTGCTTATAAAGAGGAACAAAAGCAAATTGATATTTCCAAACAGAAACCGGATTACGTTTCGCAAGTTGGCAAGAACGGCAAGTATACAATTCTCGGTTTAAGCGACGGCAGTTACGAAGTATATGCAATCCGGGATCAACTTAGGAACTTGTTCTACAACAAGAATGAAGACGCCATCGGAATTCAATTCAAAAATGTTGCGCTGAAGGATTCGCTGAATAAAATCAGCGATGTGGATTTTTTTCTTACAAGGGAAGATACAATCGCGCCGAATTTATCAAATGTTTTCATGAAGAATAGAAATCATTTAACCGTTGAATTCAACAAAGCGATCGACAGCTCGAAAATTGCGGCAAAGAATTTTTCGCTTGTAGATACTACATCCGGCAAGAAAATTTTACCAAAATATTTTTTCAAAGGCGATGGTAAGCCCAACCAGTTTTATTTGGTGATTACGGATTCCTTAAATGAAAAAGGTTCATGGGAATTAACCGCCGACAGCATTCCCGATCTCCATAATAATTATTCCGGATT
>JAKAHQ010000001.1 GCA_021814855.1 Bacteroidota bacterium
AACTTACGGCGGTAATCTTGAATTGAAAGGCGCAGTTGGAAAAGTAAAAGGTAAAACAAACGGCGGCAACATTACCCTTTACGATGTAAAAGGAAGCGTGGATGTTAAAACTTTGGCGGGAGAAGTTTCCGTGGCTCTCGATCCTGCGCCTAACAGCGAAAGTAAAATAAGCACCAACGCGGGCTCAATAAATTTAAAAGTTCCTTCCTTGGCCAAGACAACTATTGAAGCCAGCGTTCATGTTCAAGGATGGTGGCGGGATGCCAAAGATAGTTATAAAATACATTCCGACTTTGAAGCCGAATCGTATAAAGCCGACGACCGCAGACATGAAATTGTAGGAACGTATGTTCTTAACGGCGGCGGAAGCAAAATATTTTTGAAGTCAGTTAACGATGAAATAACAATTAAAAAAGAAGCGAAGTAAAGGAGTTGATATGAAAAAATTCTCGATAATAATGGCGCTTGCACTTGCGGGTTTTCTATTCCTCGCATTAAAACTTGATAGCGGGATCAATTTCCAGAACAGAAATTTGGCTTGCCTTATCTCGCCGGTAAAATATTTCCACGACGCTAAGGAATTCAACATGAAGCCGGGTTCGAAATTAAATGTTCATCTTCAAACCGGCGGCAATATTGAAGTTGAATCCTGGAACGAAAATAAAGTCTCCGTCGAAATTGATAAAATGGATGTTAACAAAGCGGCTTTGTCTTTTAAACAATCCGATGACGAATTGGAAATTTCAAATGATATCGGCTGGGAAAAAGATGGATTCGACAGCGACGCCACACTTAAAATTAAGGTACCGTCAAAATTTGACTTGGAGCTTTATACCTCCGGCGGAGAAATTTCAATTAAAGGTGTCGAAGGCGCAATAGATGGACAAACGATGGGAGGCGATTTAACCCTGAGCGGCTTAAAAGGAAAAGTTAAACTCAATACTATGGGTGGAGAAATTTCGCTTAAGGATTCTGAAGTAGACGGTTCCGTTAAAACTATGGGCGGAGAAGTGCTCGTGGAAAATGTAAAGGGTGATGTTGATGCATCTTCCATGGGCGGGCAGGTTCGCCAGGTAAATGTTGAAGGAAGAGGTAAATCGATAGGCAAAGAAGTTAACATCACAACAATGGGCGGCGACTTAATTATTGATAAAGCCCCCAGCGGCGCATATCTTAAAACCATGGGCGGTAAGATTGAGGTTAACCAGGCAGGTAAATTTCTTGAGGCCGAAACTTACGGCGGAGCTATCGAGGCAAAGGCGGTTGACGGATGGATTAAAGCTAAAACTATGGGCGGCGATATTGATGTTAAAATGACCGGCGATCCGAACGAAGGCAAAAGGGACGTAACTCTGCAGTCCTTGGGCGGAGATATAACGTTGGTTGTACCCGCAAATCTTTCAATGGATATTGATGTTGAAATAGCTTATGTGAAAAACAGGAAACACAAATCCGACGAGGAATTTAATAAATATAAAATCGTAAGCGATTTCCCGGTTAACCAGGAAAGGTCGAAAGAGTGGGATACTTCAAAAGGTTCACCGAGAAAATATATTTACGCAAAAGGAACCGTTGAAGGCGGTAAAAACAAAATCAAGATTAGAACTATCAACGGAAATGTTTATCTAAAGAAAGCTTAATCTTATAAATCTTCGATGCACATAAAAACCCGGTTGATTTACGAAAGCAATCGGGTTTTTTATATTATTAATTCCCTGCCGTCGGTATGTAAAACTCGCAGTTTAAAACGCTAAATAACGTCTGCCCCTCTCAACATATATTTCATTCTTTCGATCAAGTTTTTCTGAAACGGGATGTAGAAAGGTATTCCCGAAAAATGAGCTTCTGAATAGAAAATCCCATTTCTAGAATAAAAATGCGGATTCTGAGCCAAAATATCATCATTCACATCGAATAATTGACGAGTTACAACCGAACATTGGCAATTTACAATGAAGCATTAACCGTTTACAATAAGACATTGGCAGTTTACAATGCAGCAATAGCGATTTGCATTGAAGCATTAACCGTTTACAATGAAGCAATAGCGATTTGCATTGCGACATTGCCGATTTACATCGCCACGGAGCCCGTTTACGGCGACGCATCGATGATTTACATCAAGGAATGGAGACTTACAATGAAGAAATGGCAATTTACAATGAGGAAAATGAAATTCATAGAAGAGGGAAAATCAGAGGCAGGCGGTATAATCCGGCAATTTTAAACCGGGAGAAACCGGATTAGCTTGGATATAAAATTATTCCTTCAACCCCAAAAACTCAATCAATCTATTGTGCGCTTCTTCGGAAATATTCACATCGTACTTTTTGTAGAACTGAATTGTTGTTTCGACAGATTCGAAATAGTGCTGACAGTTATCGCATTTTTCAAGATGAGCTTTTATCTCTATGCATTTCGGCGAATCCAATTCCTCGCCGAGATTATCGCAAATGTGCGACATAACTTCCTTGCATGTCGGCGCGCTTTTTATAGTAGATTTTAGTTCCGTCATTATCCTAATCTCGTATTTAATTCGTTTCTTAAAAATGATCTTGCCCGGTGCAGTCTGGATTTAACCGCCGGCACGGAAAGGTCCACAATTTTCGCGGTCTCTTCCGTAGATAATCCTTCAACGTCTCTCAGCATAAAAATAACTCTGTAATCAGCCGGAAGTTTTTCAATCGCCTCATCGAGCATAGCTTTGAGCTCATTATTTTCTGTAACTTTATCCGGAGTAACTTTCCAATCGGCAATTTCTTTTTCGTCAATTGCCGCGTCGTCGTCTTCGAACGATGCAAATTCTCTTTTGCCTTCGCTGCGGGCAAGCATCAAGCAATGATTCGAAACTACCCTGTAGAGCCATGTAGATAATTTCGATTGCCCGCTGAACTGACCGATGCTTTTTACCATGCTTAGAAATGTTTCCTGCATTGTATTTTCGGCGCGGTCTTTATTCCGGCAAATTTTAAAAGAAAAATTATAAACAGTCTGCTCGTAAAGTTTTACAAGTTCGGCAAGCGCTTTGCGGTCGCCGCTTTGAGCTTTTTCAATAAGTAATTGTTCTTCCATTGAGTTGGATGCAGTTATTTTAGTATAGATTCAAAATCGCCGTCTAAATATTTCCACAGATACATACTTGCAACAGAACAGTACGGGTGCCAACCGTTTTTGTTGGCAATGGAGTTGATCTTTTTCTCATCCGGCAATTTTCTGAGGCCGTAATTTAACATTACGGACTTACGAATTCCAAGATCGGAAAAGGGAAGCACATCAGTCCTGTTCATGGAAAAAATTAAGAACATGTGAACAGTCCAAACGCCCACGCCTTTGATCTTAGTTAAGTAGTCGATTATCTCGCTGTCTGTTTTTCCGGAAAGGTTTTTCAAGGATATTTCTTTGGAAAGAATTTTCTGCGAAAGGTCTTTAACATATTTTACTTTGGCATTGGATAAACCGAGATTTCGAAGCACTAAATCATTGGTAGAAATAATAAATTCGGGTACCGGCTTGTTGTTGTAGTAATTCATAAAGCGGTTGCAAATCGTTTCCGCAGCGTAAACCGATAACTGTTGACCGATAATTGATCTGAGCAGGGCATTGAAGTATTGCCTGCCAGGTCTTAGATTGATAATACCGATGTTTTTTATTATTGTTGAAAGCACTTTATCGTTTTTAGAAATATGCTTTACTGCTTGTTCAATTTCATGATTAAGCATTAATTTTTGCCTCGAAAATGGAAAATCAATTGTTAATAGCGTTAAGCCGGAATAAGTTACTCCAAAACATAGATATTTCTAAAATAGATTTGCAAAATGTAAAAGGAAAGCTTATTACATTGGGCGAGGGAGAAATTCTTTACCGCGAAGGCGATACCGCCGAAATTATATTTCTTCTTGTGAGCGGTCAAATCAACGTGTTGAAAAAAAGACTTCTCGGGAAAACAAAATCTTATCTCTTCAGGGAAAACGACTTTTTCGGTCACGAAGAATATTTCGAGGAGACCTCCAGAACTTCTACTGCCGTAGCGTTGGTAGATTCTTACCTTATTGCTCTTAACAGAGATGAGATGGATTCGCTGATAAAGCAAGACAATGAAATACTGGTGAACCTCAAAGAACCAATACCGGAAAATTTTGTTGAGGATCTTCTTAGAAAAGAAAAGCTACAGTCTAATAAATCCGGCTTTTCATCCGATGAATTCGGCAACCTGCCGGAGGATCAAAGCGAGAGAGCAGTAAAGTCTACGGTAGTGGATGAGAGCAAGACGATGGATTTCTTCAAATCAATTTCGGATTTCTCGCGCTCGCGCGATTCGCATCTAATTCAGCCGCTTAAAGATTTTGAAGAAGCGCTTAGAAAAGAAGAATTAAGCGAAGATAAAATTCCCGCCGAATTACCTGAGTCAACATTAACTCAAGGCGAAGAGAAACTGCCCGAAAAACAGACGGGCATTTCCGAAGAAAATATTTTGCCGTCGACCGGCTTTGATGAAAAAATATTTTTAAATGAGGATGGAATACCTAAATCCGAATTCGAACTGCCGGAAGTTAAATCGGAACCGGAAGCGGAAACTCCTCCGGTAATTCAACCGGAAGAAATACTGGAAACCGGAAATTTCATCGAGCCGGAAAAGGAGAGAAACAAAAGTCTCAACGACGCCCTCTTTCAAATTCTATCCGGCGGAGATGTTCTTAATAGCGGGCATTTGCAGGAAAACCCTGCTGCTGAAGAGATTCAACCTGTTCGGGAAGTTTCTGAAGTTCGACAAAATGAAGAAATTATAGACTCTGCAAAAGTTCAAACGGAAAGTATAGAAATTACAAATGAAATTTCCGGCGATATACCGGCTGTTCCAAATGAAGAAGATATAACTGAGGAGACGGTTATAAAAGAAGAGGTGGTACATGACGAAACGGAACAAGTATTATCGGTCAACGTAGATGAACCGGCAAAAGCAGCAAATGTCCTCCCGGAAGAATACGGCGCTCTTCAAGAAATTGAAGTTGCTGCCGAAGAGAAAAAGAAGTTCGATTTTCCCGGCCAAATCATCAGCGTTCTTGAGAAAGTTAATTCAAGCATTGTTTTATCGGAGGTTCTTAAAAATATTCTCGACGCTGCCAAAATACTTACTTCATCGGATGTTTGTTTAATATTTCAAACGGACTGGCCGCGAAACGAACTTTGGACAATGATTGATACCGGCTTTGGCAAACGCGAAGTTCGTTTCAAAGTCGGGGACGGATTAGCGGGACTTTCCGCAAAAAACGGCGAAGCCGTTATTGTAAACGGATTAAGTAAAAACCTGCAGTACAATTTTGATCTTGTAAAAAGTTTTTGCGAGGCAGCCGGGAGCGTTATGGCTTTTCCGGTAAAGAATAAAAAGAACGAAGTAGTTGCCGTGCTGGAGTTGATTAAAAAACGCCCGTTTGAATTTAACGACGAACACGAAGAAAACTTACGCACGGTTTCGATTACCTTTTCAAACGCAATAAAAAACGCAGAGCTGGCGGAAAACCTGGTAAGACTGGAACGCGAATTCTCTCTGTCCAAGGTTGCTAATTTTCTTGACATGGAAATAAAAAGGCCGATGCTTCTCAGCAAACGTTACGCCGAACATTTGAAAAGCAAACAATTGCCGCATGATGCCGAAGGCGTATTGGACTCACTGCTTGAAGAATTAAATTCCGTATCCGATATAGTAACTACAACGGCGAATTATCCGGAGAAAAAATTACCGCTGCGCATTGTAAACGTAAGCCTGAATAATTCTCTTAGAGACTTTGCGCAGAAAAGCGAACAATACGTTGAAAGTAAGTTTTCGCAAATAATAAATGAACTGGACAGCGATACCACGGTTAAGATGGATGTAAAAGAATTCTATCAGTGTTATCTTATAATTATTAAGAACGCGTGCGATGCAGCCCCAGACGGCGGCAAGATAGTTGTCTCGACCAAGAAGCTCGACCGCAATGTTGAGATTCATATCAAGGATAACGGCCGCGGTATTAGCGATGAAACAAAACTGAAAATATTTGAGCCGTTCTTCAGCGAAGGGAAACGCGAAGGAACCGGCATAGGCCTCGCTGTAGCAAAACGTGTTGTTGAAGCTCACAACGGAACAATTAAAGTGGAAAGTTCTGTTGGAGAAGGCGCCGATTTTATTATAACCCTTCCGATAGTTTCCGCTTTTTAGATTTTTATCTTTGAACTATTTCACCCGCGATGAAATATAATCTTATAACAATATTGGGACCGACGGCAGTCGGTAAAACATGCCTTGCTGCGATGCTTGCAAATAAATTCGACGGTGAAATTATTTCCGCCGACTCCCGCCAGGTATACAGGGGAATGGATATCGGCACGGGTAAAGATCTTTCGGATTATGTTGTTGACGGGAAAAATATTCCGCATCATTTAATTGATGTCATCGATCCTGCCGAGGAATTTAATCTTTTTATGTTTCAGCAGAAGTTTTATAAATCATTTGGCGATATTAGCCAGCGCGGGAAAATTCCTTTTCTCGTTGGCGGAACGGGGCTGTATCTTCACTCTGTACTCAAAACTTACAACTTGAAAGCGGCTGATTTTGACGAACGAAGATTTGAACAGCTTAACAAACTCGGCGATGATGAGTTAAAAGAAATACTTGTTAATCTAAATCCGAATCTCCACAATACGACCGATCTGCTTCTTAAAGAAAGAATTATCAGGGCAATAATGATTTCAGAAATCAATGGCGCGATGCAACCGCTTGATAGAGTTACGATTAACTCTCTCACTATCGGCGTTAATATGGAAAGAGATGAAGTAAAAAAAAGAATTACCACAAGGTTAAAGCAACGCCTTCAAAGCGGTATGATCGACGAGGTTAAATATTTGATGGACAGCGGCGTAACTTATGAACGGCTGCAGTTGTTCGGGCTCGAATATAAATTTATTTCGCTCTATCTTAAAGGCGAACTTAATTATAATGATATGTATCAAAAGTTAAACAGTGCTATTCACAGCTTTGCCAAACGACAGATGACGTGGTTTAGAAAAATGGAGAAGGAAGGCGTTCAAATTAACTGGATTAACGGTGGGGATTATAATGCGGCCGAACGTATCATGTCCGAAAATTATTTTTAATGAGCTTCTCAATTATGAATTCTTCTGCTTTGCCAATACCGGTTGCAAATTATCTTAAGAAATACGGAATGCCGGGCTGGACTCTTGAAACCGCCGCGCATAAACGTTTCAACAATATTGTTGTGATTCCGGCGATTCAAGAGTACGAAAATCTCAAACGGCTTTTCGATTCCCTTCTTCAAATGGATAAGACTTTTTTTGGCGAAACACTCTTTGTAGTTGTAGTTAATAATAGAAGCGATTCAAGTGAAGAGGTTAAAAAAGATAATGAACGCAGCATCGAGTTTATCCGCCAGGTTATTGGTGAAAGCAAATTAAATGAACTTGCCGAGAAGAGATTAACTGCAAAACTAAATTTAGGTCTGGCGGATGCATCGAGCCCGGGCAAAGAACTTCCCGAAAAAGATGCCGGGGTCGGTCTTGCAAGAAAAATCGGAATGGACCTCGCTCTGAATTTTTTTGACTATTCGAACGGTAAAAAGAAAATATTAATCTGCCTCGACGCCGATTGCACGGTTGAAGAAAATTATCTTTCTGCAATTGTCTCTTCGTTCAACGAAAGGCAATTGTCCGCCGGTTATGTCCGTTACGAACACTGGATGCCTAATGATGAAAAAGAAAGATCGGCAATAATTTGTTACGAAATATTTCTGCGCTATTATACGCTTGGATTGAAGTATGCAAATTCCCCGTTTGCCTTTCCAACAATAGGATCAACAATGGTGTGCGATGCGGATAGTTATGTTAAGATCGGCGGGATGAATAAGAAGAAAGCGGCGGAAGATTTTTACTTTCTGGAAAAGCTTGCTAAGATTACCACTATAACCGGAATTGAAACAACAAAAGTATATCCTTCGAGCCGCGGTTCCTGGAGAGTGCCATTCGGAACCGGTCAAAGAATAAACAGGTATTTTGCAGGCACGCACCAAGAATATATTTTGTACGATCCCCTTTCATTTGAAATATTAAAACGATGGATAAATATTTTCAACGGTGCATCAATTCTATCATCGGAAGAATATCTTGGCGCAGCAAAATCCATAAGCGACGGCTTATATGAATTCCTCGTTCAAAATTCGTTTGATAAGGATTGGAACAGCATTTTGAAAGGTTCGAAATCCAAAACACAAATTCAAAAACAAAAGATAATCTGGTTCGACGGATTTCGTACGCTGAAGCTAATTCACTTCCTACGGGATTTTTCCTTTCCGCAAACAAACATGTTTGACGCGCTCGATAAAATTTTCTCGATGATGAATTACAATGTCGATACGGCAAGAACGGAAAGCATTCCCGAGGTGACGGATCAGTTGGAATATTTATATCATCTTAGAAAAATTACTTAAGCGAATAGCGGCGGTGCGCATGCTAAGTATTTCAAGTTAAACTTGATTATATTTTGCCCGCTTTTTTTAGAGGACTTAATGGAATTATACGACAAGCTCAAAGCCATAAAAGAAAAATACGATAAAATTAACGATCAGCTGCTGGACCCGAATATTGTATCCGATCAGCAAAAATATATTTCCCTCAGCAAGGAAAGAAGCGATCTCAATGATTTGGTTAAAGCGTTCAACGAATACGACTCCCTTATTAAAAATATTACCGGCAACAAAGAGATAATTGAAATTGGCGACGACAAAGAACTTGTAGAAATTGCCGAAAGCGAAATAGAAGAACTAAAAGAAAAATTAACCGAGATGGAAGAGAAGATTAAAGTTCTTCTTATTCCAAAAGATCCGGACGACGACAAAAACGTAATTATGGAAATTCGCGCAGGCACAGGCGGAGAAGAAGCTGGACTTTTTGCCGCCGATCTCTATCGCATGTATTCCAGGTATGCGGAAATTAGGGGATGGAAAAAAGAAATTATCGATTTCAGCGATACAGGTCTTGGCGGAATTAAGGAAGTCGTTTTTAGTTTGGCCGGTCAAAGTGTGTTCAGCGATTTAAAATTCGAAAGCGGCGTACATCGTGTTCAGCGCGTACCGGCAACAGAAGCCAGCGGACGGGTTCATACTTCGGCCGCTTCCGTGGTTGTGCTTCCCGAAGTTGAAGACGTTGAAATAAATATTGACCCGAATGATTTGCGAATAGATGTTTACCGCAGCGGCGGCGCCGGCGGGCAAAACGTTAACAAGGTTGAAACTGCAATCAGAATTACACATCTTCCAACGGGACTTGTTGTTCAATGCCAGGATGAGCGTTCACAGTTGAAGAATCGTCAAAAGGCAATGAAGGTTTTGAAGGCCCGTCTCTATGATATGAAACTTCATGAACAGAACAGCGAAATTGCTGCCCAGCGCAAATCTATGGTTAAACGCGGGGATAGAAGCGATAAAATCAGAACATACAATTTTCCGCAGAACCGCGTAACCGATCATCGTATCGGACTGACACTTTACAATCTCTCGGAGATCATAGAAGGAGAACTATCCGAAATGATTGAAAAGTTAAAACTTGCGGATAGAGCGGAAAAGCTACAAGCCAGTTAAATTTTTTTCTCGTTTATATTGTTGAGTATCTTAATCGCAAAAAACATAACGAAGCCCAATAACGAAAGAAAAATATCCTCTTTCTCAAGGTCAAACCCGCTACCGCTTCCGAAAATTGCAGCTAATAATTTTGTTGCAACTACGACGACCAAAAAAATAGCAAAGCCGCCTATTCCGCATCTTACCGGAGAAATACAGTACTTATTAAAAACATTTTTGCCGGCCCCCATGGCCACCCTCTAATCTATTAATAATGTCCGATAGAATATAACAATTCTAAATTTAATGTGTCAATATTATTAATAACAAGCTTTAAGTGATGCAGCGGCTGCTGCCCTTGAAATTAAATTAACAAAGATAATTTTTAGAGAAAATACTTACTTTCATAAGCTTTTACTTCCTTTTGAGAGGCAAGACAGTACGAGAAATTTTTTTTCAGCGAGAACGCCCCGAGCTCTCCCTTTTTATTCAATGCGAGGTAACCTATTTGAATGTCCTCTTCTTTTTGAGCGATCTTACTAATTTTTTTAATGGCAATCTCGCAGGCTTTCTGCGGTGAATAACCTTCCCGCATTTTCTCGACGATTAAGAATGTTCCTAAAGTTCGCATTACAAATTCACCGTTGCCGGTAGCAACGGCTCCGCCGATTTCATTATCGACAAACATTGAAGCGCCTATAATAGCAGAGTCGCCGACACGTCCGTGAATTTTGAATGCTAATCCGCTTGTTGAAACTCCTCCGCTCATATTGCCCGCTTTGTCAATGGCAAGCATTCCAATCGTATCATGATTTTCTGAGCTTACGCGGTTTTCTCCGTGAGGATGTTTTGCTTTCCATTCAAGCCAAATTTGTTTTGATTTTTCAGTCAGCAAGTTTTCTTCTTTGAAACCGTTTTCCAGCGCAAATTTTTTGGCGCCGTCTCCGGCGAGCATTACATGTTTTGTTTTTTGCATTACCAATTTTGCAACGGAGATTGGGTTTTTAATATTCTCGATTGCTGCGACCGATCCGGCTTTGCCGTTCCAATCCATAACAGCAGCGTCGAGCGTAACAATGCCGTCTTCGTCGGGCAATCCGCCGTAACCCACGGAGGTGTCGTTTGGATCGTCTTCGGTAACACGGATTCCGGTTTCGAGCGCGTCGAGTGAATTGAATCCCTCGGTTAATTTTTTGTAAGCAATTTGAGTCGAGTTTAAATTGGGCGACCATGTTGTTACGGCTATTGGCCATGAGTAAGTTTTTGTTTTCCCCGCAAACAATTCCTGAGAAGTAAGCGGATTTAACAACAAACCCCCAGTAGCTATTGATCCTGCTTTAACAAAGTCGCGGCGCTTCATTTTATTCTCCAAGCGATTTTTGTTTTATGTTTTGATTAATGGATAAAAGTTCTGGCCGTCGGTCGAAGAGTTTTAAAATATCGTTGAACAGAAATATTTTCATGGGATTATACAGTTCAGTATATATCTCTTCAATTAGTTTAAAATCCTCTTCTGTATCTACGGTCCATCGATGGAATGAATAATCTTTTTCGTTTGAAAAATTTTGGATGTTAAAGATTTCCGGGTGTTGATATAAATATGGCGTTACATGTTCGCGTTCATAATTCTCTTTGGTCTCCCTGTATGCTTTTTCCAAAGCTTCGAATGTGAATATCTCGGCATCTAATCCTCTTGGAAAAGTACGAACTACGGAATTGCTCATGTAATCGAGTTGTTCTTTTTTATTGTTATCCAGAAATTTTCCAACTATCAGATCAATGATTGTTGGGTCGATGACAGGGCAGTCGCTTGTAACCCTGATTATAATATCGGCGTCGAATTTTTTCGCCGCTTCATAATAGCGCGAAAGAACATCATGTGAACTTCCCCGGTAAAAAAGAATTTGATTTATCCGGCAAAATTCTTCCACTTTGTTGTCTTCAGGCAAAGTAGTGGTTGCAATTACAATCTTGTCAATCAACTTTGCATGAGAAAGCCGATTCCAAACATGCCATAGAATCGGGCTGCCGCAAAGATCTTTAAAAATCTTACCAGGTAGTCTGGAAGAGCCCGTTCGTGCCTGAACGATAGCAGTGCATTTAGGATTTGTCACCAAGTAGTCCACCCGCCGTCTACACAAATATTCTGCCCGGTAATATAGCTTGAAGCGTTGCTTGCTAAAAGAAGAATTGTCCCCTTCAATTCTTCAGGCACGCCTATTCTTCCTAGTGGAATTTTCTTTTCGAGATTTTTTATGAAGGTCATATTTTTTTGTACGGCTGGTTTTGGAAAAGCACCCGGAGAAATACAATTTACGCGTACGTTGTATTTAGCAAAATGTACGGCAGCATATTTTGTAAGTTGAATAATTGCGGCTTTTCCCGCGCCGTAATTAGGAGGATTATCAAATCCGCTGATGCCGTAAACCTCCGGGTTAGGCGATACTACGCCGTACATAGAGGCGACGTTTATAATTACTCCACCGTTTTTCTTCATATACTTCAATGCAGATTGAACACATCTAAAATAATTGTTAATAGTTCCGTCAATTCCCGCCGCCCAATCGCTTTCCGGCATTTCATCTAACTTGCCTGCTTTGCCGTAATTAGCATTGTTTACTAATATATTAATTCTTTTTTCTTTATTGAAAATTTTTTCAAAACAAATTTTGATGCTGTTGTTATTGCTAACATCGCAGTTAATAAATTTAAACTTATAACTACGGGGATGTTCAGATATCATTTCCCTAGCAGAGTTTTCATTTTTGCCTGCGATATAAACAACCGCTCCGTATTGTGCGAGAACTTCCGAAATTGCTTTTCCTAAATGACTGTATCCGGCCGTAACAACGGCAACCTGCCCCTTTAAGTCGAATATGTTTTTCATGTTAGTTCCAATTTGACGGAATTAATATAGTTTCATTTTTAACTTCCAGCATCGAAAAGAGATGTTTTTGACAACTCACGATTTCCAATTTACTATAATCATTTAATGTGCTTACAATCTCTTTGATGTGGTCCAAATTATCAATACCTACTACAACTTTGTCAATCAATCCATTCGAAATTACGAACAGCAATGCTAATTCGTGATGCTTTAATCCCAGTCTTACCGAAAGTTTATCCGCAGAGACAAGGGCCCCGGAAAACTCCTTTAATTGTGATGGTAAATTGAGCGGCTTCATGAAGACCAGACCCTGTAAGAAGATTGATCTCACGTGAATTTCAACATTTCGTTTTCTTAGAGCAGGAAAATATTTTTCGAACCTGTAATCAAATATACTATAGGGAATTTGCACTAAATCGAACTCAATTTTATCGTCAAGAATTTTGCATAACTGTCTCGGAGAATAAAGTGAGAATCCAATCTTATCCGTTAAGCCGGCTTCTTTCAATAACTCTAATTTTTTATAAACCATGGGGTTTTTTGCATAGGTATCAAAACAATGAAGCAGTATGCCGTACAAACGGTTTGTTTGTAACTTATCGAGACTTTCGCGTATCAACAGTTCCGCTTTTTCGGGCGCACAGTCAAAGAGCTTGGAAATTATTTTGAGAGAAGCATTGCGGTCTCGTACATATTCCCCAAGAATATTTTCGCTGTCGCCGTACACCTGAGCAGTATCAACAAACACTATTCCGCTGTTTCTTGTGAAATCCAAAATTTCGTAAACTTTATCTTTGGGAATCTTTCCGGTCTTGTTGTTAATTCCGTAGTTCAGCCCAAACTGGGCAGAACCGATTACTATTCTTTCCAGCAGAGTATTCACTCTTGGACTTTCCATAACAACTCCTGTACAAGAAATTAAATCTATTCAGATATTAAATCTCGAGTGAGCGGAGTACCGTACTGTATATCTATCTTTGCTTTTTTTCCAAGAACTTCTTTTATGTGTTTTGGCGATAATCCATCGGAAGGACGAATTGAACGGATATTTTCTTCAGTAAATATTTCACCTGCTTTAATATTCTTTACGACAAAAAGGGAGCGGGCAAATTTCCTGCTGCGTTTAATTTTATCAGTGAGTTCGAAACTTACTTTTCCTAAAGCTTTTTCAACCAGTCTAACTTCATTTACCATTTTTTTGAATTCATCCGGCTCAAGAGAAAAGGCCGCATCGGGTCCGCCGATGCTTTTATCGAGTATAAAATGCTTCTCAATAATTTTAGCTCCGGCGGCAACAGCAGCAGTTGTTACCAATGTCCCAAGTGTATGATCTGACAGGCCGACAACCGTTTTAAATTTTTCGGCAAGTGCAGGAATTGTTTTTAAGTTAGCGTCTTCAATCTGCGCGGGGTATTCGGAAGTACATTTCAAAAGCGCAATCCGATCGTTCCCTTGATTCAAGCATGTTTTCACCGCTTCTTTTATTTCATCTTCAGTTGCAATGCCGGTTGATATAATTACCGGTTTGCCTTTAGAGGCAACGTATTCTATTAACGGCAGGTCAACTATTTCGAACGACGCGATTTTATATGCGGGCACATTTATCTGTTCGAGAAAGTCCACAGCGGTCTTATCAAAGGGGGAAGAAAAACATTCCAATCCTAATTCTTCGGCGTAAGCTTTGAGCTTTGGCTGCCACTCCCACGGTGTGTATGCTTTATGATAAAGCCGGTGCAAAGTGGTTCCATCCCAAATAGTGCCCTGCTGAATTTTAAAGTAATCGTTATCGCAGTCAATAGTTAATGTATCGGCAGTATATGTTTGAAGCTTAACGGCATCGGCGCCGCATTCTTTTATTGCTTTAATAGATCGAACCGCTATATCGAAATCATGGTTATGGTTTGCAGACAACTCGGCGATGATAAATACTTTGTTGTCTTTCCCGATTTCAAAGTTGCCGATCTTCATTATGATTTTCTTTTAAGAGAATATTTTAAAAACTTTTCACCGCCGATGATTTCTTCAGAATCATACTCGAATCCGGCCGACTTAAAACCTCTTACCGAGGCACTGTTCTCCGGACGGATAAATGCCAATATTGTTTTCAATCCGCTTGACTGTTGGAATGAATTGGTACATGACTCCGATAATATTTTTTTTGAAAGTCCTTTGCCGCGAAACTCTTGTGCTATGCTGATACTTATAACCGCTGTTTCATTTTCCAACTGGAACCTTACCTGTCCTATAAAATTATCTTTTTTATCGAACGCCAGGAGAAATATATAATTATCATCCGACATTTTCTTGGCGAACCATTTGGTGTGTTCATTCCAATCGATTGAAGAACGGTTAATAGATTGCCCGCGCACGGACGGATCATTTGATAGCTCAAAAACTTTTTGAGAATCGAACTCGCACGCGGTTCGCAAATAAAAATTTTGCTTCTCACAAATCTTGCCTATAATGTAATCAACTGCCCGCCGCGAACCCTGCCCGTCAACGTTTTCTTTTCCGATGCCGCTTAATTTTTTTCTGATCGAAACCGACTGAAATTTTTCAACCTGGGCAACGACCTTTCTTAAAACATTGATATCACCGTGAAATACCGGGTCGTGAAGAAAAGATTTTTTCTTCCATTCGGAAATGTTGTTCTTCTGATTATCAGCAACTTCAATTGCAATTGCCGGGGTCCCGGTTGCAGCAAGTTCATACAAGGTTTGGCCGGCGGCCGTAATTGCAAGGTCGGAGGAAATCATAAGCTCAAACATTTTTGCCGAGCCCGGAGAATAAAACAATTCGACAGACCGGCTCCTTAGGTTCTCAATTTCTTTTGTCTGCGCAAACCCGCTGCCGATGACAACATTTTTTTTTACCGCCGGATAAATTTCGTTCAAAGCATTAAGCACGGGCAAGGTAAGATTTTTAATATCTTGCCCGCCGAATGTAACAAGGATTGAATTTACGGAATGATTAATCTTCCGCGGAGGGACGTTCCAAAATTCTTTTCTTAAAGGTATAAACCGGCTGCCGAGCAAATATTCTTGCCCGGCTTTCCTTGCATAAGGAAAATTCTCAGCGTTCACCGTACCGTTTAAAATAATCCCGGTCGGGTAGTCGATTCTTAAATTGTCATCTATGAAGAGGGAAATTTTTCCGATCTTAGATAAGTTTTCATAGAATTCTTTTCCTGCAAGGTAAGAATCAATTATGATAACGTCGCTGTTTTTTACTTCGGCAAGAAGCGAAGTTGGCTTTTGTAGCCAGTTAATTATTTTAAAATGGTTGTTGTGAAAAAAAGACTCCGAATTCTCATCGCCGTTTATAAAGAGAGTAGGGAAGATATTGCGTTCTTCAAAAGCTTGCGCAATAGAAATGCATCGCGTAATATGTCCGTAACCGGTGTTTTGAAATCCCTCGGTAACAATCGAAACTTTCATTTAACATCTTTCAGTGTTTCTATAATTGTCTTGGTAACGTATTCAAGATCTACGGTTTCCAAAGCAGGGTACATAGGAATAGATAACTCATTAAGATAAAATTTTTCGGCGACCGGAAAATCACCCGGTTTGAAACCGAAATTCTTTCTGTAAAAAGGTTGAAGATGAACAGGAACGTAATGAACCTGGCAATGAATGTTTTTCAGCTTCAGCTTGTTGAAATAATCTTTCTTCGAAATGTTAAGCTCGCCAAATTTAATTTGCAGAGGATACAGATGGTAAGCATGTTTAGAATTTTTGGCGACATGCGGATAAATAAATCTTTCATCGTCACCGAAAACATTATCGTAATATTCTGCAATCGCGCGACGTTTGGAAACAAATTCGTCGAGTCGATTTAGCTGAGTCAAACCGAGCGCGCATTGCATATCGGTAATTCTATAATTAAATCCAACTTCATGCATTTCATAGTACCACGGCCCATCGTTTTTTTCAAGCACGGATTCATCTTTTGTCATCCCGTGAGTGCGAAGCGTTTTAATTCTGCCGTCTAAACTTTCGTCATTTGTAAGAATAGCCCCTCCTTCGCCGGTTGTAATATGCTTTACTGGGTGAAAACTTAGGTTCACGGCATCTGCGTGTTTTGCCGCGTATTGAACATCGTTATTGTATTCGGCGCCTAAGGCATGGCAAAAATCGTTGACGAGCTGGAATCCATACTTCTCTTTCAAAGCGCTGAGAGCATTCCAATCGCACGGATGACCGGCGTAATCAACTGCAACAACGGCTTTAACTTTTTTATTTTGAGCCGAATAAAATTTCAATTTGTCCTCGAGCTTGTTAACATCGATGGTATAGGAAGACTCATCTATGTCGGAAAAATCCGGAGTAGCGCCGGTGTAGACAGCGCAGTTGGCGCTTGCGAGAAATGTAATAGGCGAGGTAATTACAATATCATCTTTTTGCCATCCTAAACTTAGAGCAATCAAGTGGAGCCCAGCCGTTCCATTTGCAACCACAGAAGCGCGGCCGCTTCCGAATTTTGCGCTTAATGCATTTTCGAATTTTTGAATTGTTGGCCCTTGAGTAAGCCAATCGGATTTTAACGCTACAACAACAGCGTCTATATCTTCTTGCGAAATTGTTTGTCTGCCGTAACTGTAGGATCTGGTTATCGGTGGTTGGCTGCCGGAGATCGGATTATTTTTAGTCATTTCTTTGCAAGATAAAAATTGTGAATAACATGCTTATATTGTAATTATGCATTCGTTAATCGCCGTAAATTGCTTCGGCGCCGTCAACATTTTTAATAATTAAATCGCGCAGTTCTTCAACCGTTAGAAATTTTTCGTTAGCGCCGCTGTTATAACTGAAATCCGGTTTGCAAAATTTTCCTTCCTTGCCGTTGCTTTCTTTTCTGAACTTTTCTATATCCCAAACCGGAATCGATGGTAAGATCACGTAATACTTTTCAAACTCGATAGTGTTAATGGAATCGGTGGCCGTTATCATCTCCTCGTGTAATTTTTCTCCGGGACGAATTCCTACGTTAACGGTCTTAGCATTAGGAGCAATTGCTTTGGCAACATCTAGAATTTTGTAAGATGGAATCTTTGGTACAAAAAGTTCGCCGCCCCACATTAGTTTCAGCGAGTTGAGAACGAGATCAACTCCTTCTTGCAGGGTGATATTGAAACGGGTCATTCTTTCATCGGTTATAGGTAAAACTCCCTCTTTCTTTTTTTCGATGAAGAATGGAATTACCGAACCGCGGCTTCCCATTACGTTGCCGTAGCGCACTACAGAAAATTTTATATCGTGCGTGCCTTTGTAATTGTTGGCAGCTATAAAAAGTTTATCGGAAGTAAGCTTGGTTGCGCCGTAAAGATTAATTGGCGCAGCGGCTTTATCTGTACTGAGTGCTATCACTTTTTTAACTCTGTTGGCAAAACAAGCGTCGATTACATTTTGTCCGCCGATAATATTTGTTTTTACTGCTTCGAAGGGATTGTATTCTGCGGCGGGAACTTGCTTTAGTGCCGCGGCATGCACAACAATATCCACATTTTCCATGGCGAGCGTGAGTCTCTTTTCATCCCGTACATCGCCTATAAAGTAGCGCATCAAGACGCCGTCTTTTTTGTAACGATGATTTTGCTGCATCTCAAATTGTTTTAATTCGTCGCGACTGTAAATAATGATTTTCTTCGGGTTATAATTTTTTAGAACCGTTTCTATAAATTTTTTGCCGAATGAACCGGTACCGCCTGTAACAAATATAGTTTTGCCGTTCATCTTTCCTCTTTATTAACCGGAAACAAATTTATGAAAAATATTATTCTGTTTGAGCGGAAAGAGTTAATCGAATAAAATTTGAGAATATATCTTTGAGACTTTTTTACTTTATCATTATTAAAATCAGTAATCAGCCGGCATTATTAATTAATACCGGCTGATTTGTAATTATATTTTATTTTTCTTTAGTATCCTTTGAGACTATTTCATTAATAACATTTTCTGCGTGCTGACGAATGATTCTGTGGAAAGACGGTATATATAAACCCCGCTGGGCAAAATACCGGCATCGAACGCTACCTCGTAACTGCCGCCGGACTGTTGATTATTTACCAAAGTTTGAACCTCCCTTCCGAGGACATCAAAAACTTTTAATGTTACAAAACTAGTTTTGGGTAAGAAATATTTTATTTTGGTCATTGGATTGAAAGGATTCGGATAGTTTTGCATCAGTTCATATCTTGTTGGTATTTCATTGTTTTGCTTTATGTCAGAGATATTTTCATATTTCATTATGGAGAGCTTTCCGGAATTTCCCCAATCTCTAAATACCACGTAAGGAGTTGAACCGTCAAATGCTAGAGAAATATTGTCTACCAAACCATAAGAAAATCCTGAGTAACCTACACTCACCCAATGATATCCGTCATATTTCATTACAGTGGCGGCTCCGTAATAAGACTTATCCGAGTAAGCTATAAATGGAGTCGATGCGTACACGGCTAATGAAATATAACTTGTTCCGCCGGGAGAAAACCAAGGATATCCAACATTAATCCAACTTTGTCCATCGTACTTCATAACAACTGCCTTACCCGAATTTGATTCATCGGTAAAAGCAACGTAGGGCGTAGAACCGTCAATTGCTAATGATGTATAACTTGCACTTCCGTTTGAAAAACCTGCCGAACCAACATTTATCCAGTTAGTACCGTCATACTTCATGACTGTAACTCTACCTTCGTTCCCGAGATCGCGGTAAGCTACGTATGGTGCCGTTCCTAGGAATGCTAATGAAACATAATCAGCTTCGCCGGCAGAAAAACCTGGTGATCCAACGGTAACCCAATTATTCCCGTCGAATTTCTTAACCGTTGCCTTGTATGAGTTGCCAACATCCATATAGGCCACATAAGGAGTTGATTCAATAATAACTAACGAAACGTAATATGCGCTTCCAGCGGAGAAACCTGGAGAACCAACGTTTATCCAATTACTTCCATCGAATTTTTTTACGGTGACTTTTAGAGCATTACTCCAGTCCTGATAAGCTACATATGGAACCGATCCGTTGAATCCAAGAGAAATATAATCTGCTTCATCATCAGAGAATGCTTTAGGGCCAACATAATCCCAATTAATTCCGTTAAAGCGAATTACTGTTGCTTTGCTTGAATTCAGCTCATCTGTAAATGCTATATAAGGCATGGATCCGTTAAACCCAATCGATGCATAAGATGCAGTACCAGTTGAAAAGACAGGATCACCGACAACTACCCAAGTATTTTCTGTATATTTCATCAAAGTCGCTTTTCCAGAATTTGATTGATCTGAAAAACCTACATACGGAGTAGTTCCGTTAAATATTAATTGAACATAATAAGAACTACCTGAAGAAAAACCACTCTGCCCAACACTTATCCAATTTGAGCCGTCGAATTTTTTTACAGTTACTTTACCAGAATTTACCTGATCGGAATAAGCTACATAAGGTGTATTGCCATTAAATGCCAGGGAGGTAAAAACTGCCCAGCCATCGGAAAATCCCTGAGAACCGACAAATTCCCAATTGTTTCCTGTATATTTCATCACAGATGCTTTCGTTGAATTTCCATAATCTTCAAAAGCTACGTAGGGAACGGAATCTTTAATTACTAATGAAATATAATCTGCTTCGCCTGGAGTGAAACCGGGCTTGCCAACGCTAACCCAATTATTTCCGTCGAATTTCATTACAGTTGCTTTACTGTTATATCCGAAGTCTCTGTAAGATATGTAGGGAGTAGTTCCGTCGAAAGCCAATTGAGTATAATATACTTTGCCAGCCGAGAATCCGGGAGAACCAACATTTACCCAACTATTGCCATCATATTTCATTACTGTTGCTTTCGAAGAATTTGCTTGATCCATAAAGGTTACATATGGTGTTCCATTATTTATAACCAGATTTGTATAATAAGCGGGACCTGGTGAAAATCCTGGTTGTCCGACCGTAATCCAATCGCTTCCATTGAATTTCATTACCGTTGCTCTGTAAGAATTGGCTCCATCCTGAAAAGCTATATAAAGAGTATTATTGTCGCTGGCAAGGCAAACGTAATTTGCCTCATCAGTTGAAAATCCCGGTGAACCAACATAATTCCAATCATTTCCTGTGTAAGCAATTACAGTTGCCCTGCCGTAATTATTTAAATCGGTATAAGCAAGAAATGGTATTGAACTGTTGATAATAAATGATGTAAATGAAGCTGTTCCTGGCGTAAATCCCGTTGAACCGACGCTCTGCCAATTTTGAGCATTTGATACAATCGTAAAGC
>JAKAHQ010000215.1 GCA_021814855.1 Bacteroidota bacterium
CGGCGTGGTGTGGGCATCAAGAAAAGTAAAAGAGATTGACGGATGCAGGATGTATATAGTTCAACCGGTTTTATCCGACGGCAGCTTTGCCGAGACGCCGCTTGTAGTTGCCGATCCCAAAAGATTAGCTGCCCCGGGCGATAAAGTTGTCTTTGTTACAAACACAGACGCAACCCAGGCTTTTCCTAACGGTTACGCTCCCGTGAACGCGAGCATAGTTGAATTAGTCCACGAGATTTCATAATGTTTTTGGCAAAGGTAATTAAAAAAGTTGTCTCGGTTGAAAAACACGACGCCTATTTTGGAAAGATTGTCTTTGTCGTTCAGCCGATTTTGCCGGACGGGACTTATGACGGGAACGAATGGATAGCGATGGATTACGTTGGCGCCGGCATAGGAGATATTGTAGTTTGCGGAGGAGCCCCCGGCGTTGCAAAAACAGTTTTCAATATTGAATTGGCGCCGATCAGAACTCTTATAATGGCGATTGTAGACAAAATAGATTATCGGGAAATAGAAAAAAATTGAAGTGTATTTAGTAAGAGTGGAAAATTTTAATCCGGCTAGTTTGTCTTAGTGTTACTACAAAACCGGTATTTAGTTTGATCATGATTTAAAAGAATTAATATAAATCGGAGTTACAATGCAAAACGAGTGGGAATTAAAAAAGCAGATTGTTGAAATCGGAAAAAGAATTTGGACACGCGGCTATGTCGCTTCCAACGATGGAAACATAACCGTGCTTTTAAACGAAAATGAATTGTTGACTACTCCTACCGGTGTTAGCAAAGGATTCATGACTACCGACATGATAATTAAATGCGACCGTAATGGAAAAGTAATATCCGGCAGCTCGAATTACCGTCCGTCGAGCGAAGTGAAAATGCATCTGGAAGTTTACAAAGAAAGGCCGGATATAAAATCTGTTGTTCATGCGCATCCGCCTTACGCAACAAGTTTTGCCGTTGCCGGAATTCCTTTGGACAAATGTGTTTTACCCGAAGCGATAATTGTTATCGGCGCTGTTCCGATTGCGCCTTACGGACTTCCTTCCACGATGGAAATCCCGGATAAGATTCGTCCGTTCATTAAAAACTCGGATGCAATCTTGCTCGAGAATCACGGCGCATTAACATTCGGAACTGATCTTCTAAACGCTTATCATAAAATGGAAACTCTTGAGCATACAGCCAACATTGTTTGGAAAGCAATCCAGCTCGGAAATCTGGGTGTATTATCCCAGCATGAAAGAGATCGGCTTATGGCGCTTCGCGGTAATTATAATTTGACCGGCCCGGTTACAATGTGCGACGCTACGCCGATGCCGAGTAATTCTCAAACTTACTCGGAGTCGAAACAATTGCCCAAAGGGATAAGTGAACAGACCATTCGCGAAATAACAGAGCAGGTAATGGCAAAATTAAAGAAGGGATGAGCGTTACTAAAAATTCGAGAGACAAAATGAAAATATTAATTGCCAACCCGGGAAGCACTTCGTACAAATGCAAACTTTATGATGTCAACGATATGAGCGTTCTCTACCAGGCAAGCGTTGAGAGAATCGGCGACAGGGAAGGGATCTATTCCTATAATTTTAAAGATGAGGAGAAAAAATCTGCAACGCTTCCCATCCCAGATTATTTTTTTGCTGTTAATCTTACGTTGGAAACGCTTAAAGAAAAATATTCTATTAATAATATTTCTGCCGTAGGGTTTAAAACCGTTCATGCCAAGGGAATTACCGGCTGTGTAGAACTTTCCGATGAAGTTATTAAGGCAATGGAAGATTACCGTTCTCTCGCGCCGGTTCACACAGATGTTTATGTAACGGCAATATCGGTTTTCAAAAAATTGCTTGCTTCAACTCCGCTTGTCGGTTTGTTCGAAACCCATTTCCATAAAAATATTCCGCCTGAAGCTTTTATGTACGGAATTCCTTATGAGTATTATGAAAAACACGGTGTAAGAAAATATGGATTTCACGGCGCATCACATCGTTACATCGGCATGCGGGCTAAAGAATTATTCAACGCGGATAAAGTAATCTCATGTCATCTCGGCGGGAGCTCATCGGTGTGCGCAATTAAGAACGGCTGGTCGATTGATACGTCGATGGGAATGAGTCCGCAGAGCGGTTTGCTTAATGCAAAACGCGTCGGCGACCTTGATCCGTATGCGCTGTTATACATTATGGAAAAAGAAAATCTTTCCGTGAGCGAGATTGGAAATATTTTAATGTCGAAGGGCGGGCTCTACGGCGTATCCGGAATTAAAAGCGGTGACTTTAGAGATATTGAAGAAGCGATGAACAAGGGAGATAAAAAAGCTAAACTCGCATTCGATACGTTCGCTTACTACGTGAAAAGATACATTGGCGAGTACCTTGCAATTTTAAATAATGCTGACTGTATTGTGTTTACCGCCGGCGCCGGACAAAACGGAATATTGCTGCGTAAAAAAATTTTGGAGAACATGGAAAATTTGGGAATTATACTTGACGACGTAAAAAACAATTCCAATCCAAATGAAGGTTTAATCTCAAGCGATGATTCGAAAGTGAAAATTGCGATCATCCCGGCGAACGAAGAATATATTGTTGCTAATGAAGTACAAAATTTTTTGGAGAATAAATAACTAATGGTTTTGATCTGAATGAGAAGAGTGTTATGAAAACAGTGAAAAGATTTATCGGATTGGACCTTGGCGCCGAAAGCGGGCGATGTGTTGTTGCTACGATCGAGGATCATAAAATTGTTTTGGATGAAGTTCATCGCTTTACTACTCACAACATGCAATACGACAAAGGATTCCACTGGGATATTCTTGCCATTAATAAAGAAATTATAGAAGGACTTATAAAAGCCCGCAAAGAATTCGGTGCTATGTTCGACGGCATAAGCGCCGATACGTGGGGTGTAGATTATGTTTTACTCGACGCCGAAGATAGAATTCTTGGTTATCCGTATCATTACCGTGATAACAGAACCGATAATATGATGGAAGAGGCATTTAAAATTGTTTCCGAAAAATTAATCTACGGTAAGACGGGAATTCAAGCGGCGCAGTACAATACAATATTTCAGCTTCTTTCCGAAAAAAAAAGAAAGTCGAGTTTATTCAATATTGCCGAAAGTATGCTGTTGATGCCGGATTACATAAACTTTTTTTTGTCGGGAATTAAAAAAGCCGAGTTCACAATTGCCTCGACAACCAGTCTTGCAGATCCACACAAACGTGACTGGTCGTGGGACCTGATTAACGCTTTCGGATTGCCGAAAAAAATTTTTCCGCAGATGGTTGAGCCCGGAACTAAGCTTGGAACAATTTCTCAGTGGCTTGCGGCAAAAACCGGCCTCTCTCCAAGCACGCCCATTATCGCGAGCACCGGCCACGATACCGCATCTGCCGTGGTTTCCATTCCTGCATCAACGGGAAGCTGGGCATTTTTAAGTTCCGGAACATGGTCGTTAATGGGCGTTGAATTGCCGAAACCTCTGCTTGGTAATGAATCAATGATATATAATTTTACCAACGAGGGCGGTGTCGGGGGAACAACCCGTTTTCTAAAAAATATAATCGGACTTTGGCCCATACAGGAATGCAAAAGATTTTGGTCCGAGAAAGGAAATGAATTTAGTTACGCTCAACTTGCCGATCTTGCCAAATCAGAAAACTTTGTAAGAAGTTGGGTCGATCTTAACGATTCAAGATTTTTAAAGGCGGGTGAAATGCCGGAAAAGATAAACGCCTATCTAAAAGAAACCGGGCAGATGCTTAAAACCAATGTAGGATTTGTAATCGAAGTGGTTCTTGAAAGTCTTGCTTTCAGCTATCGAAAGACAATCAAACAAGTTGAAAAAGTTACCGGGAAAAAAATTGAAAAGCTTCATGCCGTAGGCGGCGGAATACAAAACGAACTTCTTTCGCAAATGACGGCTGACGCGATTGGACGCGATGTTCTTGCCGGGCCAATAGAAGGAACAATTGTTGGTAATATCGGTGTACAGGCAATTGCAACGGGAACGGTTTCCAATCTTAAGGAGTGGCGCCGAATTGTTTCCAACTCGTTTGACTTAAAAACATATAATCCTGTGAACGCGACTTACTTTAATGACAACGAAAAAAATTTTGACGCCGTACTGAAATGATATTTTTGTAATCAACAAAGTCTGTTTGAACGGAAAAGATTATGAACGATAAAGCGAAGAAAGAGCTGATAGAACAATTTGTCAATAATGTGGAAACGGCGGCGGCTACTGTTGAAGTAATCCCCGCCAGTGCAAGCTTGCTTAATGAAGTATTACAAAAACAAATTGCCGATGATAAGTTTGTTCTCTTTGCGCCGCCGAATGATCTGAACCCCGATCTTTTTAAAGAATTTATTTTAAATGAAAAAGTTGTTTCCATTCCGAGCAAATACCAGTTGAAATTTACAAAGACCAGCGTAACGGATGCTTTGTGCGGTATCGCTAG
>JAKAHQ010000216.1 GCA_021814855.1 Bacteroidota bacterium
CCACCAGCAAGCCCGTAATTTTTGTAATTATGAACGGCAGCGCATTGGCAATTAATTGGGAAAACAAAAACTTACCTGCAATTCTTGAAGCATGGTATCCCGGAGAAGAAGGCGGTACGGCAATTGCCGATATTTTATTCGGGGATTATAATCCCGCCGGAAAGTTGCCGGTCACATTTTATAAATCAACAGATCAGCTTCCTCCGTTTGAAGATTATGATATGTTGAGTGACGGAAAAAATAACCACGGAAGAACCTATCGTTATTTTACCGGCGAACCTCTTTATCCTTTTGGTTACGGCTTGAGCTATACAACTTTTGCCTACGGCAATCTAAAAGTTGAAAAGAGTTTCTCAACCAGGGATAATATAAAAATAAAGGTCGATGTTAAGAATAACGGTAAGATGAACGGCGATGAAGTAGTTCAGCTTTATATTAAACATGTTAGCGCGCCTGTTCCGGTTCCGCTGCGTTCCCTTGAAGGATTTAAAAGAATTCACTTGAAGAAGGGAGAAGTGAAAACGGTTGAGTTTAATTTGTCCCCATCCAGTATTTCAGTTATCGATGACAAAAACAAACGTGTTGTTTTGCCCGGTGAAATAGAATTGTTTATCGGCGGCGGACAACCGGATAAAGAACAAATTGGAAATGGGAAAAGTGTTAGCGCAAAGATTTTAATTAAAGGCGATGTTAACGAAATAGAATAAGAAATGGTTCGTATCTAAAATGAACCAATCTACAATTACAACCGATAAAAAAGGCGACGCAGTATGAAATCGTTGAAAATTTTCTTGGTAGTGCTTCTTGTTGTTTCCCTGCAGCAAAATTTATATCCGCAGGTAGCGCGGGGATTTGTAAAAGAAGGATTGAAGATCCAGAGTAAAATTTTAAATAAGGAAATACGCTACACAATCTATCTTCCTTTTGATTACGAAACTTCCGACCGGTACTATCCGGTTGTGTACCTCTTGCACGGTTATACGGATAACGATATGGGCTGGCTGCAGTTCGGCGAGGCGAATATGATTGCCGATGAAGCGATTGCAAACAGGCAGATTCCCCCGATGATTTTGGTCATGCCTGATGCGGGTATAACGTGGTATATCAATAACTACGACGACTCGGTTAAGTACGAAAATTTTTTCATTAATGAGTTCATTCCGTACATAGAAAAAGAATACAGAATTAGAACTGAAAAAAGATACCGGGCTGTTGCCGGGCTTTCAATGGGAGGATTCGGAGCTTTGATCTACGCGTTGAAACATCCGGATATGTTTTCTTCCTGTATAGCCTTTAGCGCCGCCGTCTTTACTGATGATGAAATTATTAATATGAATGACAATGAGTGGCAGAGTATGCTTGGCGTTCCGTTCAACGGAAAGCTGGAAGGAAAAGAAAGAGTAACAGAACATTTTAAGCAGAACAACCCGCTGTATATAATTAAGAATTCGAACATCGATAAAATTAAAAGTGTACGGTATTATATAGACTGCGGTGACGACGACTTTCTTTATAAAGGTAATTCTGCTTTACATGTGTTGTTAAGAGATTTAAAGGTACCGCATGAGTACAGAGTACGCGACGGCTCTCATCAATGGACTTACTGGCGTAGCGGGTTGCCGGATGGATTAAAATTTGCCGGAATGAGTTTCCATTAAAAAAATAGTAAGCGCTCTTTATTGATGAAATGATTGCAAACAAATGAATCATCTGAATTTTAAAATGCGAAATGTTTTTTTGTTTATACTTTTGTTTTTGTCGGCCGCTGCCGCGCAAAATCTAAAAACAAAAAACAATCCCGCGCCGCTTATTCCCATGCCGGATTCGGTTGAATGGTTGAAAGGAAAGTTTTTATTATCCGATCAAACAAATTTTACTTGTCAACCAGGTAAACTTCAAAGCTACTTTGTTGATAGAGTTAACGAATTGATAGGAATAAATCTTAAAGCAAATACACGCAGTCAAGCCAGGAGCCGAATAATATTTAATATAGACGGCTCACTCATCGGACGGGGTAAAGAATTTTATTCTCTTTCCGTTTCCGAAAATAAAATTGAAATCACGGCATTGACCGAAGAGGGTTTGTTTAGAGGGAGCCAGACACTCTTTCAGCTTATTTCGCCTTCTGCCAAATCTAAAAAAGATGGAAGCCCGGTTGATATTACTTGCTGTAAAATTATTGATAAACCTAAATTCAAATGGCGCGGATTAAATCTTGATTGCGCGCGCCACTTTATGAGTAAAGATTTTATCAAGAGGTATATCGATATAATCAGTTACTATAAAATGAATGTGCTTCATCTGCATCTTACGGATGACCAGGGCTGGAGAATTGAAATTAAAAAGTATCCAAAGCTTACTCAAATAGGCGCTTGGCGAAAAGAAGCGGACGGATCAACCTACGAGGGCTTCTATACGCAGGACGATATAAAAGAAATTGTCGCTTATGCGCAGAGCAGGTTCGTAACTATTGTTCCCGAAATTGAAATGCCGGGTCATTGCCTTGCCGCGTTGGCATCTTATCCGGAAAATTCCTGCACCGGCGGTCCGTTTGAAGTAATAAACAAATGGGGTGTGTTCGATGATGTTTATTGCGCAGGTAAAGACTCAACTTTTATTTTCCTGGAAAGTATTTTGGATGAAGTGATAAAATTATTCCCGGGTAAATACATTCATATCGGCGGTGATGAAGTTCCGAAGGACAGATGGAGTAAATGCCCGCGCTGCCAGGCAAGAATAAAAGCCGAGGGATTGAAAGATGAAGAAGGACTTCAAAGTTATTTTGTAAAACGAATATCAAACTATCTTAATTTAAAAGGGAAAGAAGTAATTGGATGGGATGAGATTTTGCAAGGCGGTCTTGCCGATGGCGCGATAGTAGAATCCTGGCAGGGAATGAACGGCGCGGCGCTTGCGGCAAAGCAAAAACATTATACAATTTCTTCGACTTATGCCTATACCTATTTAAGCTCGGACGTGGAAAACCTTGACTTGCGCATTGCATATTCTTTTGAACCTGTACCGAAAGATATACCGAACGATCAAACAAAATTTGTTATGGGCGGCGAAGCGAGTTTATGGACGGAAGAAACTCTCCAGAATGAAGTCGACGGAAAATTGTTTCCGCGGCTTCTTGCTCTATCCGAAGTGTTCTGGTGCGCTGCCGGTAAAAAAGATTATGATGAATTTCACTCGCGCGTTCAAAATTCTTATGAGGATTTAAAAGCGCTCGGAATTCAATACGGACAGGAAGCAAAAGCAATTTCGTTTTCAACATCTTATGATGAATTGAAAAAGGAATTCATCGTTAATGTTACCCCGGGGCAGAAAGAAATAGACATTCGTTATACACTTGACGGAAGCGAGCCTAACCTATCATCTTTATCTTACATCGGACCTATTGAAGCCACGGACCAAACAGAGTTGAAAATCTATGCGTTTCTAAACGGAAGTTTTACAGGTAAGAAAATTGAGCTGTCATTCGAGGACAACAAGGCGATAAAAGCAAAGCTCAGCTTGGCAAATAGATATAATGATATGTATATGGCTTGCGGCGAAAATACTTTGATCGACGGCATCCGAGGTTCCAATGATTTTCATGATGGACTATGGCAAGGATTTAACGGAGTTGATTTTGAAGGCGTAATTGACCTGGGGAGTGAAAAAGCAATTTCAGAAGTATCGCCAAGATTTTTGCAGGATATGAAAGCATGGATCTTCATGCCGGCAAGCGTGGAAATCGCTTTATCGAATGACGGCGTTAATTACTTTCGAAAAAAAATAATTGAGAACAACATTCCTCAGAATGATTCTCTAGTTGTGCTTAAAGATTTTCAAGCAAGTTTTAATAATGATAAAGCCAGGTATATTAAGGTAATTGGGCGCGGTATAAAAAAATGTCCTCCGTGGCATACAGGCGCCGGGCAGGATGCATGGTTGTTTATAGATGAAATAGAAGTTAAATAACATGATAATTATTATGCTTCTTTGGGTTTACGGAAATTAAAAATGCGAAAAATATTTTTTTTTCTTGCGATAATTTTATTTTCTGCTCTGTGGACTTTTTATAGTGCCCGGGCGCAAGACAGATATAAATCCAAAGGGATGCGAACATATTGTAACCCGGTGAATTTGAGTTATCGGTTTTGTCTTGACAAACCCTCAAGACGCGAAGCCGCTGATCCAACATTAATTCTTTTCAAGGACGAGTATTATCTTTTTGCATCCAAGTCCGGCGGCTACTGGCATTCTAATAATTTACTTGATTGGGACTTGATAGAAACACAGGATTTGCCCGTCGAAGAATATGCGCCGACCGCTGTTGTAATTAAAGATACAGTTTATTTTATGGCGTCTGGGGAGAAAAATCCAATCTTCAAAACTGCTGATCCTAAAAACGGAAAATGGAAAGTAGCAAATCCCGGTCTTCCGTTTAATCTAACAGACCCCGATCTTTTTTATGATGATGAC
>JAKAHQ010000217.1 GCA_021814855.1 Bacteroidota bacterium
AATCTTGTGGTACAGCCCGTGGCTTGGTCCGTCCAGCGTTCCGTCTTTGCTGATATCGGTACAAAGAAATGTATTGATGCCGAGACTGGTGCAGTAATCGATATGTTCGTAAAGACTAACGCCGCTGTTTTCTGTCCATCCTTTAGTAAATATTGTCTCATAGTTCGAATCGATAGCTATAATAAATCGTTCAGGGTCAACGGTTTTTACAAGTATTCTTTCGAACTCGCTTTTATCCGTTACGGAAATCGATCCGATAATAATTTTATCCACGCCGATTTTAATCAGCTCCGAAACTTGATCGAAGTTTCTAACTCCTCCGCCGAACTGAATTGAAAGCTTGGTGTTGGTCTTTATTTCTTTCAAGGTGGGAAGAATATTTATTCTGCCTGTCTTAGAGGCCATCAGATCTACAAGGTGCAGGCGTTCAAACCCGATTTGCTCGTATTTCTTTGCAAGATCAAGCGGGGTTTCTTCATAAAAAGTAACCTGGTTAAAGTCGCCTCTTGTTAATCTCGCAACTTTATTTTCGTAGATATCTACAGCTGGTATTGTTAGCATAGCTCTATAAAGTTTTTAATTAATTGAATGCCGGCCTCTCCGGATTTTTCCGGGTGAAACTGAACACCGTAAAAATTATCTCTTTCAATTGAAGAAGAAAAAAGTATTCCGTGATTTGTCTGCGCGGTGGAATACTCATGCATCGGTACATAAAAAGAGTTTGCAAAGTAGAAAAATGTTTTATCGGGAATACCTTTGAACAATTTTGATTCTTTGATTATTTCCACCTGGTTCCAGCCCATGTGAGGAACCTTTGTCTTTGTGTTGTCGAACAGTTCAACCGTTACAGGAAATCTTCCAAGGCATGTAACATTTCCCTCTACCGAGCGTTCGCAAAGCAGCTGCATGCCAAGACAAATACCAAGCAGCGGCTTTTTTGTAATTTCCAGAAAAGTGAAAAGATTTAAAAGATGAAGTCTTCTAATTGCGTACGATGCTTCGCCGACTCCAGGGAAAATTATTTTTTCGGAATCCAGAATTTCCTTTTCGTTGCAAGTAACAACGTATTGAACATTCAAATCATTTAACGCGTTTGCAACCGATTCAATGTTCCCGGAACCGTAATCGATCAATGAAATCATAACAAACCTTTTGTAGAAGGAAGCGAACTTTTTGCGCGTTCGTCTATACGGCACGCCTCGTTAAGAGACCTGGCGAACGCTTTAAACATTGCCTCAATTTTATGATGATCGTTCTTGCCGGTTGCTTTCAAATACAAATTAGCGGCCATTCCGCCGGCAAGTCCTCTGAAAAATTCCTCGGTCAGTTCGGTTGGAAAATCGCCAACCTTCTCGCGGGTAAATTTGCAATTGAAATTCAAATAACTTCTTCCGCCGAAATCGAGAGCGCAGTTGGCAATGGCATCATCCATCGGTAAAAAATAACCGTAGCGTTTGATTCCGAGTTTATCTCCCAGGGCGTTTTTAATCGCAACTCCCAAAGCTATGCCTGTATCTTCAATTGTGTGATGCTCATCGATGTGCAAATCGCCTTTTACAGAGATGAATAAATTAATGTTTGAATGTCTTGCTATTTGTTCCAGCATGTGGTCGAAGAAACCGATACCGGAATGAATTTTACTTTGCCCGTCACCGTCAAGTTCCAATTCTATTTTTATTTCGGTTTCTTTCGTCTTTCGCCGTACGGTTGCGGACCGTTCTTTGCGCAGAATGAAATCGACTGCCTGCCCGAAGTTTCTAATTTTATTTTTAACACCTACTACAATCGAGTTTTTCTTGCCGGATTTAACGGTAGTAATCATATGGTCGAACGATCCGGAAAACTCTGAAGAATCTTTTAAAGAAATATTTTCCAGCTTAATCAACGCGCGTATCATTTCGTTAATCTTTGGTTTGTTGTTTACAAAAAGATTATAAGAAGAGACCGATAGTTTTCTAAGCCCGGAAATTAAACCGGCCGATTTGGAGCTCGTTGGTCTGAAAAAAATATCGTCGATTAAAATATTTTTCATAAAATCTCATCCAGTTTTTGAAGGAAAAGATTGTTTTGTTCCTCGGTGCCGATTGTCAACCGAAGATAGCCTGCAAAATTGTATTGGTTGCTGCGGTCGCGAATTACAATACCGCTGGTTTCAAGGTAACGGAATATTTTTTGCGGATCGTCGACCTTGAAAGAAATAAAGTTTGCATCGGACGGCAGCACGTTAAGAATTTTTTTCTTGGCCTTCAATTCTTTTTCAATTCTTTTTCGCTCGGAAAGAATTTTTTGAATAAACTCATCCCGTTTGGAAACATTGTTAATAGCATGCAAAACAACGTCCGCCGTAAGTTTGTTCATATTGTACGGCAATTTAACTTTGAAAAGGAGATCGATAATATCCGCATGTGCCGCGCAAAAGCCGCTTCTTATTCCAGCAAGTCCCCAAGCTTTGGAGAATGTTCTCATCACAACAAGATTTGGAATCTCAGTCGCCTCTTTTATTAATCCTTCATCTTCGGAAAAATCAATGTAAGCTTCGTCAACTATAATCATCGCGTTTATTTCCTGCGCAAGTCTTAGTATAGATCTCTTATCTAACAGGTTGGAACTCGGATTGTTTGGGGAACAGACAAATATAATTTTTGTTTTGCCGTTTGTTTTTTCTTTCACGGCCTCAGCATCAAGTTGGTAATTGGCATCGAGCGGTGCGTTTTGAACATCAACTCCGTTAACATCGCAAGCCACTTTATACATACCGTAGGTTGGCTCGCAAACTACAACGTTGTCTTCTCCGGGGTAACAGAATATTCTAATGAGAAGATCGATAATCTCGTCGGAGCCGACGCCGAAAAATAAATTTCCTGCCGGAACATTTAATAAAGTGCCGAGCGAAGAGCGAAGTTGAGTCTGCTGCGGATCGGGATATCGGTTGAGCTCCAAAGATGAAAAATTTTCGATAACGCTTCCGTAGCTGTTTTCATTTGCGTCCAAAAGAATTCCAGTCAAGTGAGACTGCCTTGCGGAAGTATATGGTTTTAAGGAAAGAATGTTTTTCCTTACAAGATTTTTAATATCCATTTTTTATTCTTACCCTCACAGAATTTGCGTGCGCTTCAAGTTTTTCGGTTTCAGCCAGTTGAATTACGGTTTGAGAAATATTTTTTAATCCTGCCTTTGTTAATTTTTGGAAAGTTATTGGTTTCATAAAAGATTCTACGCTAACTCCGCCGAGAGATTTTGCATAGCCGTAAGTCGGCAACGAATGGTTTGTACCCGAAGCGTAGTCGCCTACGCTTTCCGGGGAATACTCTCCGACAAAAACGGAACCCGCGTTAGTAATTTCCTCGATTATTTTATCAGCGTTTTTCAGATTGACAATTAAATGTTCGGGCGCGTAGAAATTACTTAACCGTACCGCTTCGCGTAAATTTGGCACAAGCATAATAAACGAATGTTCCAGAGACTTTTCTGCCAACTCTTTTCTTGGTAGCCGGTTAATCTGGAATTTAATTTCTTTAAGAACTTTTTTGGCAAGATCATTACTTGTAGTTAACAAGATTACCTGTGAATCCGTACCGTGCTCTGCTTGCGCAAGAAGATCTGCGGCAACAAAGGAAGCGTCCGCTGTTTCATCGGCTAAGATTAAAACTTCACTTGGACCAGCGGGCATATCAATCGAGCAGCCATCGTGATCGTTAGCGACTATTGATTTAGCCGCGGTTACAAATTGATTGCCGGGCCCGAAGATTTTATCTACCTTTCTAATCGTTTCGGTTCCGTATGCCATCATTGCAACCGCTTGCGCGCCGCCAACTTTATAGAATTCCTTTACGCCGCATAGTCGGGCTGCATACGCTAATGCCGGGTGAATTTCATTTTCCTTAATTGGCGATGAGACAACAACACGTTTGCATCCGGCAATTTTAGCCGGTATACCAAGCATCAGCATAGTTGAAACAAGAACCGCGCTTCCTCCCGGTATATAAAGTCCAACGTTTTCTATGGCTAAATATTTTCTCCAGCAATTAACGCCGGGCATTGTTTCCAGTGAATATGGGGAAGGGAATTGTTTCAAATGGAATTTTTCGATGTTGGCCGCTGCGGTTTTAATTGCCGTCTTTGTTTTTAAATCGAGTTTGGCCGCTGCTGAATTCAGCTCTTTTGTTGGAAGAGAGATTGAGTTGCCGACGAGTCTATCAAGTTTTTTAGCGTATTTAAGAACGGCTTTGTTGCCGTTTCGCTTTACGTCGTTGACGATTGGCCGCGCTGCCTCCAAAATTTTTTCGGAATTAATGGCGACTCTTTTGAAAAGAGAAACCAAATTCTTTTCGGTTAGATCTTTATAATTGTAAATTTTCATATTATCATGTTGTCTATTGGCAATAATAAAATTCCGCTTGCGCCGGCATCCATCAGTTGTTTGTGGATTGCCCAAAATTTATCCGAGGGAATGACTG
>JAKAHQ010000218.1 GCA_021814855.1 Bacteroidota bacterium
AGCGCAACAGCCACAATTGCCTGAAGATAGAGGGGGGTAGCAACAAGGTCGCCTTCAATTAATGCCGCGCTTACCAATAATAATTTTATCAAGTAATAATAAATCTTTGCTGTAAAGATACTTGCTAATGCCGCGTAAAAATTATTGCCAATTTTTTTCGAAAGATAAAAGAACAGCCATACATTCAGAGTAAGTTCGGAAATTATAAGAAGCATCTTAAAAAATACCGGGTGCGACGAAAGCACAAAAGAAAGTATCGGTAATGCTGCCGCAACTATGAATGTATTTCGTTTCGAAGTGTGAGCTACCGCCAAGATCATTAATATTCTCATCGGTTCAATCAAATAGAGCGGAAAACTCAGCATGTGAGAAATTGCGGGAAGAAAAGCAATGGCTGCCAATGCTATGATGTCAAATACTATTGCACGGATCCTTGTGTTATCTAACGTAAGCGATATTGGTTGTGACATATTTTTACTCCGAATGATTTTTGCTTGAACGAAATATAACATATTCACTACTTTTACACCGTAGAAAAATATACTTCATAATGTGAGATGAAAATGGATAGACGTGACTTCTTTAAGAAAAGTATGCAGGCTGGTTTGATGACGGGGGCGGCTTTAACTGTTCCCGGAATCTTCGGAAAATATTTTGCAAAGAGTACAAGCACATTGCCCAAAACAATCGACATGGTTGCAATTCGTAACGGCGAGCCCGACGTAATGTTTGACGCTGCAATTAAAACTTACGGCGGAATGCAAACATTCGTTAAGAAAAATCAAAAGGTTCTTCTGAAACCTAATGTCGGCTGGGATGTTTCTCCCGAACGCGGCGGTAATACACATCCAAAACTTGTTAAGCGCGTTGTAGAACATTGCTACCAGGCAGGAGCCAAAGAAGTATACGTGTTCGACCATACGTGCGACGATTGGAGACGCACCTACGCTACCAGCGGAATTGAGAAAGCTGTTAATGATGCCGGCGGTAAGATGGTGCCTGCTAATACGGAAAATTATTACCAGCATGTTAATATTAATTCCGGCAAGAATATGAAAGATGCAAAAGTTCACGAGCTGATTTTGGATTGCGATGTTTTTATAAACATGCCGATACTTAAAAATCACAGCTCAACACGGTTAAGTATTTCGATGAAGAATATGATGGGAGTTGTATGGGATAGGGGATTCTGGCACCGCAACGATCTACATCAATGCATAGCCGATTATTCCACTTACGGCAAGAAGCCTGTTCTGAATATTGTTGATGCCTATTATGTAATGAAGAGAAATGGACCCCGCGGCGTTTCCGTTGACGATGTGGTAATTATGAAATCGCAGATTCTCTCTACCGATATTGTAGCCGCAGATGCAGCTGCTGCAAAATTATTCGGGATTGAACCTGACGAGGTTCCGTATATAAAAATTGCCGATTCAATGGGAATAGGAAAAAAGAATTTGAGCTCGCTGAGTATCAAACGAATTATTTTATAATCAAATGAATACACCATTGTTGCGCAGAGCGAGGGTTGTAGTCTCGCTTATATTTCTTTTTTCTACAACTCTTCTCTTCTTGGATTTCCTTGGGTTCATTCCGTCATCAATTTCCAACGGAATTTTATTTTTCCAGTTTGTTCCGTCCGCATTAAAGTTCGTTGCGGTAATTTCTCTTGGTACATTTGGTTTTGCGTTGGTGCTTCTCTTAACAATTTTATTCGGGAGAGTTTATTGTTCTACAATTTGCCCTCTTGGTATAATGCAGGATGTTGTAAACTGGATTTCAAAAAAAATTGACAAGAAGAAACGCCGCCGGTTCGAATATCTGCGGGAACAAAAAATATTGAGATTTACGATACTTGTAGTACCTGTTTTATTTTTTCTGGCCGGAAGCGCATTCGCTGTTAACCTGTTGGATCCGTACAGCATCTACGGAAGAATCGCGGGCAACCTGTTTCGTCCCGTTATAATTTTTGCAAATAATGTTGCCGCTTCCGTTTTTGAAAAGATGCGCGTATATACTTTCTCTACTTACGATATTAAAGCTTTTGTGCTTTTTCCTTTTTTGATAACGGCGGCATTTCTGCTGCTGGTTGTTTACATGTCGTGGAAGAAAGGAAGGTTGTACTGCAACACGGTTTGTCCGGTAGGAACTTTGTTGGGCTACCTTTCCAAGTTTTCAATTTTTAAAATTGTGATTAATGATGAAGACTGCCTTAGCTGTGGCATATGCGCTAAGGAATGCAAGTCATGCTGCATCGACAGTAAGAACAAAGCCATTGACACATCCCGGTGCGTTATGTGTTTCGATTGTTTGACTTCCTGCCCGACAGACGGAATTACTTTAAGCCGCTCGTATACAAAAAAATATTTTAACAAAAGGACGCAGGAGCAATCGGAAAGCGTTCCTTTGGACATCTCTAAGCGCAATTTTATAACCGGTACGGTTCTTTACTTACTCTCGCTTTCCACCATTGCCGGACAAGTATCAAAAAATATAAAAGTAACAAAGCTTAGCAAGATTCCGATTTCACGAAAGAGCGCTGCTTCACCTCCTGGCTCTAAAAGCGTTGAAAGATTTAACAGCAAATGCACGGCATGCCATTTATGTGTGGGCGCCTGTCCAACTCAAGTTTTGCAGCCGTCATTTCTTGAGTACGGATTTCTTGGAATGCTTCAGCCGCGGATGGATAACAATGCCGGCTTCTGTAATTTTGAATGTAAAATATGCGGCGATGTTTGTCCTACCGGCGCGATCTTGCCGATGAGTTTGGAATACAAGAAACTTACCCAGATTGGCAAAGCTAAATTTATAGAGGATAACTGCATAGTAAAAACTCAGGAAACCGACTGCGGCGCATGTTCGGAACATTGCCCCACAAAGGCGGTGCATATGATTCCGTACAAGAAAAATTTATTCATTCCCGAAGTGAGGGAAGAGTACTGTGTCGGCTGCGGGGCGTGCGAGTTTGCCTGCCCGGTTAAACCGTACAAAGCAATCTATGTCGAAGGCAATCCCATTCATCAACTTGCAAAGAAAAATGTAGAGCAGAAAAAAGAAGAACAGGTGAACACAAAGGAAGATTTTCCATTCTAAAATAAAGGGGAAAGTAATGGCGAAATATAAACTTGAATTCAAATTAACCGAAATTAAAGTTTTAAGAGCTCTTGCTGCAAAAACTTTAGTGAATGAAAAAGAAGCGATGAAAGAACTTCACCGCAAGAAACTAATTGAAGTCGGCTGGGATGCTGTGGACAAACTCTGGTTAGTCATCCATCTTCCAAGTGTTCGCAAACAATGTAGAATAGCCCGCCGCTCCAAACGGCATTGAATATTATTCCTTTATATGCAGGGCTTTCGGTTAATTTTAAAATTTAATTCTCTTTTTCGAACGCTACTTTATCAATGCGAGTTTCTTAACCGAGCGGAAACTCCTTTCGCTGTTTTCCGATTTAGCCGTCATAGTTAAAAAATAAATTCCGCTGGAAAATGAATCGGCATTCCACTTTAAAGAATAATTTCCCGCGGAATATTTTCCTTCCGTTATATCGGCAATCTTTTTCCCTAAAACATCGTATACGACAATATTGACTGAACTCCATTCCGGCACCGAAAATTTTACTTCGGTTTCGGGATTAAAAGGATTGGGATAATTCTGCTCCAAAACATAATCGATAGGACGACATTCTTGGCCGACGTCAGTTAGCGATGAACTAATTGAAACGTCATCTATGTAAAGGTATGACCATGAAGTACTTGCGGCGTCGGCTCTAAATCCAATCTCAATTGTCTGCCCGGTTACCGCGCTCAAATCGAAATAAACCATTGTCCAATCGTTGACCGTATTATAATAGCATTGGTATCGATCGAAAATTACCTGACCGGCTGCGTAAACTCTAATGCGCGCTCCTACCCACACTCCGGCACATTCCGAGGTGGTTGATGCGCGGTCTTGGTAATAAAGAATCAAATAGACTTTCGGTGTGTTCGGTAACTTTACGGTCTGCGAAATTGAATTTATTTCGTATGCGTATCCCCCTATGCGCGCCATATATTGACCAGAGCGAGGTGTAACCGGCGGAGTAATATCAGTCGAATAGAAAAAATCTGCGGTTCCTATTACAGCATAACCTCCCTGAGACCACTGCGTCCATCCTGATTGCTGACCTTGTTCAAAATCTCCGTTTAAAATATTTTGTGAAAAAAGAACGGAGTTTATAATTATCAAAATAACCGATGTAAATAAAAATTTTTTCATAACTCATTCCTCAAACTTTTATAAGATCGTAGGAGCCGTCTAAAAAATATTTTTCCGTCAGGCTTATAAAACGGAATAGCATTTCGTTTTATAAGACTTCTTAAATTTCTTTCGGAAGTATGTAAGTATTTAGCCGCTTCGGACAAAGTTAAATATTTCTTATTAACGGACAAATCCATTATTAGAAATTTAAGGTCG
>JAKAHQ010000219.1 GCA_021814855.1 Bacteroidota bacterium
ATTAATCAATACTCCAATAACGCAAAAAAGAAACTGCTGGAAATTTTTCTTTTCGTCGATTCTGACAGCGCAGATGTATATGCGGATAGATACAGCGTTACCCAAATCTTTGCAAACCTGATAGACAATGCGATCAAGTACACAGACAAAGGTAAAATAGAAATCTGGGTTAAAAGTAAATTCCAAGATGGATTAACCGTCAGCGTAAAAGATACCGGCATAGGAATATCGGAAGAATATCTTCCGAAATTATTTGAACCCTTCTCTCAGGAAGAACATGGGTATTCAAGAAGGTTCGAAGGGAACGGGCTTGGCTTAGCGCTGGTTAAAAAGTATTGCGATTTAAACGGCGCGTTGATTACAGTGAGTTCCAAGAAAGGGGAAGGCAGCACATTTTCTGTGATCTTTAATAACTCTACTTTACAACATTAAAGGTTTATTCTGGGATCAAATAATATGGACAAATTACCGAGGATATTGATCGTCGAAGACGACGAACTGAATTTAAAAGTTTACATGTATTGCCTGAAAAATGATTTTGAGATAACAACTTGCCGCGGCGATACGGAGTTTTTTGAAAAACTTTCTCTTGGACTTCAAGATATATTCCTGGTAGATCTTTCTTTGCCCGGCGGCAAGGATGGAATTCAAATTGTTCAGGAATTGCGGCGGATGAAAGAGTATGAGAAAACGCCGATCGTTGTTGTATCGGCTCATGCCTTTCGTGTTGATGAGGAAAAAGCTTTAGCTGCAGGCGCAACAAGATTCCTCCGCAAACCCATTGAAAACAGTGCCCTGCTTTCCGAAATAAAAAAATATTTTAATGCCGGTTCAAGGTAAAATCTTTTTGAAAATTTTTGGCTGTAAAACAAAAAGCTCTCAAGGTATGAGAGCTTTTCTATTTTATTACCAAACTTGTACCCGTTTATTTGGCGGTCGCCACATCGGCTCGCCTTCCTTAATATTGAATGCTTCATAGAATGCAGGTATATCGCTGAAGGGACCGTTTACGCGTAAAAAGTTTGGCGAATGAACATCGGTTAAAACTTGCTGGGCAAGCGCTTGCGGGCGGGTATGTCCCAGCCATGAATAAGCGTAACCGAGCCAGAATCTCTGCTGCGGAGTTAGGCCGTTAATCTTTTTGCCTTCTTTAAATTGTTTTGTTTTCATAAACGCATCGTAACCTATTACTAATCCTCCAAGATCGGCAAGGTTTTCTCCGAGCGTGGCTTTACCGTTTATGTGCATACTGTCTAAAACTACATAGCTGTCAAACTGTTCAACCATAAGCTGCGTCTTGGCTTTAAATTTTTCCTCGTCGGCTTTTGTCCACCAATCCGATAAATTTCCTTTTGCGTCATACTGCCGTCCTTCATCGTCGAAGCCGTGTGTTAATTCGTGTCCAATTGTTGAAGCCCCGGCGTACGAATAAATAACAGCGTCGTCCAACTTTGAATCCGGAACACCTGGAACAATAAACATTGCTGCGGGCAAAACAATTTCATTATTGGAAGGATTGTAATAAGCGTTATATGTTTGAGGAGTCATATCCCACTCAGTGCGGTCGACCGGTTTGCCGAGATGACTTATATCCCTATCGAACCAAAAGATTCTTGTATTAATGGAATTGCGGAGATATGAGTCTCTACTGATAGTTAATTTGGAAAAATCTTTCCATTTATCCGGGTAACCAACTTTCTTTGTAATTGCATTTAATTTTAGAAGCGCCTTTTGTTTGGTAGCGTCGCTCATCCAATCCAGTTTCTTAATCCTTTCTGCAAACGCAGCGATTATATTATCAACTAATTTTTCGTAACGTTTTTTTGTTTTCAGCGAATAATATTTTTTAACATAAACTTGTCCGAGCAATTCTCCCATCGCTGTTTCGGTGGCGTCTTGAATTCTTTTCCACCTTGGCCTCTGCTTCGTCACGCCGGTCATAATAGTTCCCCTGAAATAAAAATTTTCATTTACAAAAGCGCTGTTAAGTCTATCGGCATAAGCGTTGATAAGCTGCCACTTCAGGTATGCTTTCCATTGTTCAAGATCAAATTTATTTACGGCATTGCTCGCTTGTTTATAAAATTCCGGTTGACCTACTACGACGGAATCGACATTAGTTGCGCCGACACTTTTAAGAATCGTACTCCAATCCAAATTTGGAGAAATATTTTGGAGAGCGGAAACCGTCATCTTGTTGTAATTCTTATATGGATCCCGCAAGTCTTCAAGCTTCCTGGATGAATCCGCCAAAAAACTTTCTATTGCATAAACATCTTGTGAGTGCTTTGAAGCCAGACTTTCATCCTCACCGGACAGTTGAAACATTTTTGCAATATGCTTTTTATATTCGTTGCGAATATTTTCGGTGCGTGCGTCTTTCCTGAAATAATATTCCCTGTTGGGTAAGCCCAGCCCGCCTTGAATCATGTAAAGCGACCACAAGGAGCTGTTCTTATCGTCCTGCGAAACTCCCATCCTGAACAATGCATTAACACCTTCCCGCTTTAGCATCGGGAGAATATTGAGCAATTGATTTTTATTTTGAAGTCCGTTAATCTTATCCAGCTCTTCTTTAAGCGATGATATACCCTGCTTTTCAATTTTTATTGTATCCATACCGGAGGCGTAGAAGTCGCCGAGCTTTTGTTCGTTACTTCCTTTTGTAGAATTTGAATGTTCAGCGCTTTCGAGAATCTTTCTCAAGCGAGCGTAAGTTTCCTCCTGGACAAGATTGCCGATTCCCCAAGCCCTTTCGGATTCGGGTATCGGATTGTTTTTCATCCATGTGCCTGTGGCGTATTTGAAAAAATCTGTACCGGGATTAACCGATTTGTCGATTGCCCCTGTTAAAAAATCCCCTCCGGTTTTTGATTGGGGGTTAATGTTACTCCACATAATTGAGAAAAGTATTAATCCGTAAATAGAAATTTTTAGAGTTTTCATGTCTACCAGTCGTTGTTTGATTTAATGTTGTTTAGAACTACCGTTACGCAAATCTAAAATACCGAAAAAGTATTTTGTCCGAAAGAAAGACGAGCGTTTATAATTTCGCAGAACTTGCGATACTTAAATTTAAAAAAATAGGAGAGTGGCGGCTCTCCTATAGATGAATTTTTTCGATTCGAATTATTTTGGATTGCAGATTAATCCTTTGCGCCTGTCATTGCAGTTAAGATATCTTCTGCTTCCTTGTTGTCTTCTTGAGTAGCCATGTATTCATGGTAAGCATAAGAATTATAAAATTTTTGGCAGAGATCCCTTACCTTGGAAAAGTCGTTAAATTTAGCTGTACGCTTAACAAGGTATACGCCGACCGGATCGCCGATTTTAATAAGAGATAATGCTGCAACAATTCGAACTGCTTCGTCGGGATCTTCTCTCAACATCTTCATAAGCGGGAATACTGCTTTTTGACATTTTTGTTCCCCTAATGCAAAGGCGCAGTCCAAACGCATGTCAGGATCCTCGCAGCATAATCCTTTGAGAGGATACTTTTGAATAATTTTACTTCTGAGTTCTTCATCCGTAATCTTATTTGATTGTGAAAAAATATTATATGTAAATAAGAACATGAGAAGAACCACGATGAGAGACAAAAATCTCGGTTTCATGTTACCTCCTGCTATTTTTATTTTTAATTAATCAATTATTCGGAAACACATTTTTAACGGATTAAAATTTTTTTGCTCTTCAAAAGTTATTTCCGATTCTCATTACTTAAGACCATTTCAAAGACTGGAATGTTCAACCGTTTGTCACGCGGTTAAACCGTTGAGAAGAATGGAAAGTATAAAAGGACGCCTCTCCAAAGACCAGGAGTATAATCCTTGGAGAGGCCAAAAAGAGGCGTAAAATATGCATCGAAAGAAAGGGACCCTGACCCTTTTATATTTTGCCTCAAGCTTTTCATTAATGCACGCTTATCTTTATATGAATAATTCTGTACGAGAATAGGATTATGGTGTATATCTTTTGGCGCGAATATGAATTTAATCTTTAAAATAATGAACAAAATTTTTACCAGCGGTTGAATATGTTTATTGAAGGTTGTTTGAGGATAACGAAATATTATTTAAACGGTTCCGCAAAAGACGATTCAGGGATTCAATTCAAAAGCAATTATATTAATCTATCCCACGGGTCTTCCTTTCGATACAATAGAACAAAGAACAATTATCCCGGAATACTTATGAGAAGGCAGTTGATTTTTATGAAGAGCTGCAACAGTTGATCGGTATCTTTGTTCCGATAAATGAATTACTTCGACGGAGCGCAGACGAATGATATCATCGTCTTTGGCGTCAGCAAAAAAAATACCGTAAACATTTCAAGGGCTACGTCATCAATCAGCAGGCTCAAACTGCAATCCAGAGTAATCTTATCATCATCAACCGTTAATGAATATTCGTCCGCGCACAAACAGGGAGGAG
>JAKAHQ010000220.1 GCA_021814855.1 Bacteroidota bacterium
ATTCGATTAAGGTTACCGACGAGAACGATCCCAAGGCGATTGAACTTTACACGGTGAAGAAAGGCGGATTGATTCCGCGGACGCCGTACCCAACAATAGATAATGATTGGCGCAGCTGGGAGTAAAATGAAAGCTAAACAGTTGCGGCAGTATATAATTTTATGTTTTGCATTTGCAATTTCATTATTCGCATTTGCTTCATGCGGTAAAGGAAATCACAATCCTAATCATTTAACATATTGGTCTTCCAACAACAGTTACGAAATTGAATTCGCAAAGTACATTACAGATGGCTGGAATAAAGAACATCCAAACTCAAAAGTAAGTTTTCAGCCGGTGCCGGAGGGGCAGTCGAGCGAAGAAGTAATTCTTGCTGCCGTGGTTGGAAAAACTACGCCGGATATTTACTCGAACATGTGGGAAGGCGATGTTGAATCCTACGCACGCGCCAATACCTTGGTTGCGCTGGACACGTTGAAGGGATTTACCGATTTTCTGAAAGAAAGATGCGACAGCAGCGTGATCGCCGAGATTACTTCCGGGGATGGTCACATATATCAAATCCCATGGAAGATAAATCCCATCATGTTGATCTATAATCAAAATATTATTCATGATTTGGGATATACCAATGCACCAAGAACGTATTCGGAATTCTTTGACGCATCAAAGAAATTTCAAAAAGATACCGATGGCGACGGCTATGTTGACCGCTGGTTTGGTTACGCTGAAGTATTGGTTACCTGGTGGCAGAGATTTTTTGATTTCTATCCTTTGTATCTTGCCGCGTCCGGCGGGGCGCCTCTTGTTAAAAACGACCGGGCAGCTTTCAATAATAAATATGCGGTTGAAGTTTTTAGATTTCTGCGGGCACTGTACGAAAAAAATTATTTTTCAAAAGAACGGCTATCGGCCCGCCAGGATGTTTTTCTTTCCGGAATTATTGCTACGCGATTTACCGGGCCGTGGGAAATCGCTCACTCGGAAATGTTCAAGCCGAAGGGATTCAAATATAATTTTTCAACAATGCCTGTGCCTGATAACCACCAGGGATCGGTTTACACTTACGGCGATCCGAAAAATATTGTGATTTTCAAAACATGTCCTAATCCGCAGTTAGCATGGAATTTTCTGAAGTACATGATTGAGGAAAAGAGCGATTTAAAATTTTTAGAAATGACAAATCAATTACCGCGCAGAAAAAATCTTGAGACAAATCCGCTCTTCGAAGATTACTTTCAAAAAAATCCGATGATGAGAAAATTTGCCGAGCAGGCAAAGTATGTCAAGGGAACGGATCAGTCCCCCGTGTTGAAAGAAGTTTTTGATTTAATATCTCAAGAGTACGAGGCTTGCGTAATTTATGGAAAGAAGACGCCGGAAGAAGCGGTAGCGGACGCGGCTAAAGCGGTTAATCTTTTATTCCTGAAGTGATTGTTATGATGAAAAAATACACTCCATATTTACTTGTGTCGCCGTACATAATTCATTTTGCGGTGTTCGTCGCATTCCCGGTAGTGTTTTCAATTGTACTTACTTTTCACAGCTGGAATATTATCTCGCCGATGCAGTACACGGGTTTGGCAAACTACAAAAGATTGTTCAGCGATGCGGTCTTTTGGAAGTCAATGCTCAACACACTTGTTTTTCTCGTGATACATATACCGCTTCAAATTATCGTCGCGCTTACATTGGCTGAAGTGCTCAACCAGAATATAAAGTTCAAGGCATTCTTCAGAGGAGCGTTTTTCCTGCCGGTTATAGTTTCCGGCGTTGTGGTTACAATTTTATGGCAGCAGCTTTACGGGTTCGATACCGGACTGCTGAATCGTATGCTTGTTAAAATAGGATTGGGTAAAGTTGGCTGGCTGAACGACCCGGCCTGGGCAATGCCTTCAATAGCCGTGATGGCAACGTGGAAAAATGTAGGATTGTACGTTGTGCTTTTTCTTGTAGGCTTACAAACTGTTCCGCCGCAGTATTACGAAGCCGCCGATCTGGAAGGAGCCACACATCTTCAAAAGTTTTTTAAGATAACGCTACCTCTCATCAACCCGACAATTTTAATGGTTGTCATTCTTTCGACAATCGGCGGCTTCTCACTTTTCATTGAACCTTACGTGATGACCGGGGGTGGTCCGTTGAACAGTACAATCTCCGCTGTGCTTTACATTTACAAGCAGGGATTTTTCTATTACCACATGGGATATGCGGCAACACTCGGCCTCTTCTTCGCTTTGATAATTCTCGGAGTTATTATCATTCAGAAAAAATTTGTGGAGAAAGAGAATTAGATGAAGAAAATATTTTTCTACATATGTCTGACCGTCTTTGCGATTATGTTCATTTACCCGTTCATATGGATGGTAAGCGCTTCTTTTGCGCCGGAGAATCAAATTGGCGGATTAACATTTTTGCCAACCAATTTTACGTTTGGCAGCTTCACTCAGATGTTTAGCAAAATACCGATTGGCCGCGCGTTCGTTAATAGTCTTCTCGTTGCTCTCTCCGTAACATTCGGTGTGCTCGTTTTCGGTTCGATGGTTGGATACGCGCTATCGAGATTGCATTTCAGAGGAAGGAATTTAATTTTCTACGTAATCATTTTTACTATGACGCTTCCGTTCCAGATAACTCTCATTCCTCAATATATAATAATGGTAAAACTCGGCTGGGTGGATACTTACTGGGCATTAATCGTTCCGTACCTTATGAACTCATTCGCGATAATTATGTTCAGGCAGTATTTCAATTCCTTGCCGCAAGATTTAATTGATGCAGCGCGCATCGACGGATGCAACGAACTTGAAATCATCTTTAAAGTTTTATGGCCTAATTCCGTTCCGGCTCTCGTTACCGTCGGTATAATTACTTTCATGGCTTCATGGAATGAAGTGTTGTGGCCGTTGATTGTAATTCGGCAGGAAGATATGATGACAATGCCGCAGCTCGTTACACTTTTTGCCGTTGGCGGAAGAGCAGAATCGCAGCTCGGTGTTAAGCTTGCATCCTCAGTAGTTCTTGCGTTGCCGATTGTTGCGGCCTATCTCTTCTTCCAAAAATATTTTATACAAAGCATGGCTTCATCGGGATTAAAGGAATAGTTGATAATGGAGACAAAATGCCTTTAGAAAGATTACCAATAAATATTTTACCGGATTCCAAAAGAATAATAGCGCAATTTTTTATGATGGGGGAAGAAAGAACGCGGCGTGTTATAGAAAAGATACTTGCTCTTTCGGAAGAAGAAGTCTCCCGCCAAATCAAAAAAATCAAACTTCAGTTTGGATATAGACATAAAAATTTTGAGGGAATAGTTCAATCTAATTACATGAGTTTGAGAGAGATAATCAAGGATGATTCTCAAATATCGCAAGGTAGAAAATTTTTAATCGGAGCTTACTTTTCCAAAGAGTATTCGGTAGAAGCCGCCGCATTGTTTAATCCGTCAATCGTTATTCACCCGGATCAAAGAGAAACAAACTTTGATGAAATAAAATTTGTAATGAGTCTGAGAGCTGCCGGCGAAGGACACATCTCGTCTGTGGAATTCAGAGACGGAAAAATCACGAACAACGAAATTACATTGATGACTCCATCTGGATTTTGCGAATTGCCCGTGAGAATTGAAAATAAAAAATTCGATAAAGAATTTGTGAAGCGCAGACTAATCGGAAATGAGAACCTTACGGAAAAATTTCTAAACGATTTGAATGAAGAATTCACAACCGAAGAATTTAAAGAGGCTTCCTCGGGAAAGAGAAATTTTACCGAAGATAACGAGTTGTATAACAAGATATTGGACATTCTTGAATCCAACTATGAAATTGAATTTGATCTATCCGCCGAGTTAAATGAAAGAGTGATTTTCCCATCGGCTAAAAGCGAATCTGTAGGAATGGAGGATGTTAGGTTTGTAAAATTTCATAACGATGATAGCTCTATTTGTTATTACGGAACATACACCGCGTACAACGGAAAATCTTTCCGCGTTCAGCTTTTGGAGACAACGGATTTTAAAAAATTTAAAATCCGCACTCTTCACGGCAGCCAAATTCAGGATAAAGGAATGGCTCTCTTCCCGAGAAAAGTTAACGGCAAGTATGTTATCACATCACGCAACGACGGCGAAAACCTTTACATAATGTTCTCCGACGATCTATACAACTGGAATGAAAAGAAAATTTTGTATGAACCGCGCAATCCTTTTGAGCTTATTCAGGTCGGCAATTGCGGCTCGCCGATAGAAACAAAGTACGGCTGGCTTTTAATAACTCACGCTGTAGGATATTTCCGCCGTTATTCCATCAGTGCAATGTTGTTGGATGTCGATGATCCGTCCAAGGTAATCGGCGTTATGAATGAGCCGCTCATCGAACCGGTTGAAGCGGAAAGAGAAGGTTACGTTCCGAATGTTGTTTATTCGTG
>JAKAHQ010000221.1 GCA_021814855.1 Bacteroidota bacterium
TACCGCAAAAGCGGCCGAGGATAACGGCGCTTCGTTAATTTTTGTTCATGCAAGAACTCGCGCCGATAGGTATCACAACAACTCCGATTGGAGCTGGCTGAGTAAGGTTAAAGAATCGGTCAAGGTTCCCGTGGTAGGAAACGGTTCTATGTTTACGCCGCAGGATGTTAAAAATATGATCGATCAGACGGGATGCGATTCCGCTATGATTGCGCGCGGAGCGCTCGGAAACCCGTTTATTTTTTCCCGTTTTAATAAACTGATGGAAACGGGAGTCGATCCGGGTGAACCGGATGTTTTTGAAGTTAGAGATACGCTGCTACGGCATATCGTGAATTTGAAAAATGAATTCGGCGAATTGCTCGCGCTCGATAAAGCAAAGAAACATACCATCTGGTATTACAGAAATTATCACGGTATGAACTCGCTGCTCAACAGTGTTTTCTCGATTAAAAGTTTGGATCTGCTTCGCAACTTAATCGGCATCCATACGGAAAAAATTGCCGATGGATCGGTTGACAACAACGAAGGATTGCAGATCGATGAAAAATTTCAAAGGAAAGTTCTTTTCTGGCTTGAAGAAGATATTCAAGAACTAGGATAAGAACAAAAAGGTTTTAAAATGAATAAAGAGATAATTATTAGTTCTTCGACATCGCAGAATCATGTTGCGATTACCGAAGAAGGAAACCTGGTTGATTTTTTTGTAGATCATCCGGAAAAAAGAAGAATGGTGGGCGATGTTTACAAAGGCAAAGTTGCGCGGGTGTTGCCCGGCATACGCGCCGCATTTATAGATATCGGAATGAAGCACGATGCGTTTCTTCATTTCTCCGATATCGGTGAGCGAACCGAAGCTCTGCAGGATTTGCTCGTGGAAGATGACGACGGCGATGAGACCGATCGTCCGGCAGGTGAAGAAGTTCAGGCGCATCAAACGGAAACTACGCAGCCTGTTGAACAGAAAGCCGGTCACGATCGGGAGAAACAGGATCAAAGAGAACGCCAGGTACCTAAGCTTCACAAAGGCGAAGAAATTTTAATACAGATTATTAAAGAGCCTGTAAAGGATAAAGGCGTTCGGGTTACATCCTCTATTTCCATACCGGGAAGATTTTGTGTTTTACTTCCTCTTGATAATAAAATTGGCGTCTCAAAAAAAATTATGGATTTCCGCGAGCGTAAGAGACTTCGCCGAATAGCGCGCGGTATAATTCCTTCCAACTGCGGATTAATAATTCGCACCGCGGCAAAGGATCAATCGGAAGAATCTTTATCCGGCGATCTAAGGTACCTTGTAAAAATTTGGGAGGATATGCAGGAAGAAGCGAGAAAGCTGGATCCGCCCGCGCTTCTTTACAAAGATTTAAGCACAACAATCAGCGTTATCCGTGATCTGTTTACACCGGATGTCTCCAAAGTTTTTGTCGATTCCAAAAAACTCCTTAAGGAAATTAAAAATTATGTTCAGTTCATTCAGCCGGCGCTTCTTGAAAGAATAGAACTTTATAAACAGGATGAACCGATATTCCAGGCGTTTAAAATAGATCAGCAGATAAAAGTTTTGATGGGACGTAAAGTTCCGCTGCCGAGCGGCGGTCATATTGTAATTGAACATACTGAAGCGATGGTGGTAATCGATGTAAACAGTGGCCGTTACGCAGCCAAGAAGGATCAGGAATTAAATTCGCTTAAGACCGACCTTGAGGCCTCGCGCGAAATTGTGCGCCAGCTGCGGCTTCGCGATATAGGCGGATTAATCGTTGTGGATTTTATCGATCTTGAAGACGACAAGAACCGCAAAAAGATATACGACGAACTGAAAAAAGAATTTAAGAAAGACCGCGCAAAAATTGCCATGCTTCCGATGACTGAATTCGGCCTGATGCAGATAACCCGCGAGCGCGTTCGGGAAAACATCATGCAATCGATGAACGAAGCATGCCCGTACTGCGGCGGAACTGGATTGCTTACCAAAAAATCCAACATGATTCACGAAATTGAACACTGGGTAAAACGTTACAAGATGGAAGGTTTAGGGGGACCTCTGATTCTTAAGGTTCATCCGTCGCTCGGATCAAAACTTAAGGAAGGATTCATCTCTACTATATTGAAAATAAAAATGAAGTACTTTATTCGTTTAAAACTTGTTGAGGAAGAAAACATAAACCCGCAAACGTTTTGTTTTATCTCAAGCAAATCGGGAGAAGACATTACACAAGAATTTTCATAGACCAATATGTTTTTACCGAACTAATAAGTAATGCCGGTTTTTGTTAATTTTCGACAAGCTAATTTTCAATTGAACCGAAAGGAAGGCAAATCATGAAATTTTTTATCGATACAGCGAATATAAAAGAGATTAAAGAAGCGGCTTCGTACGGACTGCTCGACGGCGTGACCACGAATCCATCTTTAGTTGCCAAAGAAGGAAAAAATTTCCGCGAGCTGCTTGATGAAATTTTGAAAATAGTGGACGGACCAATAAGCGCCGAGGTTGTTTCGACAGATTATGCCGGTATTATGAAAGAAGCTCACGAGCTCTCGAAGATTCATAAAAATATTGTTGTCAAGGTTCCTCTTATCAAAGAAGGTATTAAAGCAGTCAAGTCCTTAAGCGAGGAAGGAATTAAAACAAATGTTACCTTATGTTTCTCCCCTTCGCAGGCGCTGCTCGCTGCAAAAGCAGGCGCTACGTATATAAGTCCGTTCGTCGGAAGATTAGACGATATCAGTCATGTTGGAATGGATTTGATTCAACAGATTGTTCAGATATATCGTAATTATGATTTTAAAACACAGGTGTTGGTTGCCAGTATCCGCAATCCGCTGCATCTTGTTGATGCCGCGTTAATGGGAGCCGATGTGGCTACAATGCCTTTCGACGTTATCGAAAAGTTGTTCAGGCATCCTCTCACCGATATCGGTCTGGATAAATTTTTAAGCGATTGGAAAAAACTCGATCAAAAATAGACTAAGGTTTATACTCGTCATGAAAAAAACAAAATTTTATTCAATCCATGAAAGGTTAGGCGCAAAGTTAGTTGATTTTGCCGGCTTCAAAATGCCGGTGCAGTATTCCAGCATCATTGCCGAACATAAGACAGTAAGAAATTCCGTAGGTGTTTTTGATGTATCTCATATGGGCGAAATATTTATCCGAGGCGAAAAAGCTCTCGATTTTGTTCAACATATAACTGTTAACGACGCCGCTGCGCTTACCGATGGACGCGTTCAGTACTCGGCAATGTGTTATCCCGACGGCGGCATTGTAGACGATCTTTTGGTTTATAGAATTAACGATAAAGAATTTATGCTTGTTGTAAACGCTTCAAATAAGGATAAAGATTTCAACTGGATGAATGTAAACAACAGTTTCGGCGTTGATATTATTGATGAAAGCGATGACTACTCTCTGCTTGCCGTTCAAGGTCCAAAGTCGAAAGACACAGTGCAGAAAATTTGCAGCAAATCTCTGGATTTGGAATACTACCATTTCTTCTTTGCCGAAGTTTCAGGAATAAAGATGATTGTTTCCAGAACCGGCTATACAGGCGAACTCGGTTACGAATTATATTTCAAGGGTGACGAAGCCGCTGCCGAAAGAATCTGGAACGATTTGTTCGAAGCCGGAAAGGAATTCAGCATTCAGCCTGTCGGGCTCGGCGCGCGCGATTCGCTTCGTCTTGAAATGGGTTTCTGTTTGTACGGCAACGATATCGACCAAACGACGAACACTATTGAAGCGGGACTCGGTTGGATAACAAAATTGAAAAAACCGGAATTCATTGCCAAAGATGTTCTGGTAAAGGTAAAGGAAGAAAATCCAAAAAGAAAATTAGTGCCGGTGGTTTCGGATGAAAAGGCGTTTCCGCGCCACGGTTACGAACTTGCGGTTGACGGAAAGATAGTTGGGCACATTACAAGCGGTACCGTAAGCCCCGTACTCGATAAGGCAATCGCTCTCGGCTACGTCGATTTACCTTTTGCCAAAGAAGGCAGCAAAATTAATTTTGTAATTAGAGGTAAAGAAATTCCGGCCGTAATAACAAAATTACCATTTGTGAAAAATTGATTATGAAATTAAACGTTCACTTTTCCAGCAATCATCTTGATGAATTATATTTTACTGGTAAGACTACCGTTGTAATAGATGTGCTGCGCGCCACAACAGTAATTGTAACTGCGTTGAATAACGGAGCGAGAGAAGTTATACCGGTTAGTACGGTCGATTTTGCCATGAAGATTTCCGGCAATGCATTCAGCGGTCAAACTCTTCTTGGCGGCGAGCGCAACACAAAAAAAGTAGAAGGTTTTCAGCTTGGTAATTCGCCGCTCGAATATAAAGCGGAGATAGTTGCCGGCAAATCGATTGTGCTGCATACAACTAACGGATC
>JAKAHQ010000222.1 GCA_021814855.1 Bacteroidota bacterium
AAACAACCGGAAATACAAGGAGAGCAAAAATTAACATGGCTGTTCTGCGCGCTTTATAAACCGGCCAGCCCTTTCCAATAAAATATCCCGAAAGCCATCCGCCGAAAATACTTCCGAAGGTTGTCATTGTATAAACTAAAGCAATCGGCAGCGCAAGGTCGGTCTTGGTCATTCCGTACTGCTTATTTAAAAACGACGGAAGCCAGAAAAGATAAAACCACCAAACCGGATCTGTAAGGCCTTTGCCGAAAACAAATGCCCATGTTTGCCTGTAAGTTAAAAGTTGGAACCAGCTGACTTTTTCTTTTACTTCGTTCGATGCGGTTTCATCTTTATCGCTGTGAATATATTCATATTCTTCTTTGGATAGTTTTTTATGTTTATCGGGAGAATCGTAAACAATGAACCAGAATAAAAGCCAGATCAAACCGACAACGCCGGTAAGGATGAAAGCCCACTGCCATCCCATTGTAACCGCAATTAAAGGAACAGTAAGCGGAGCTACAATTGCGCCGACGTTAGAGCCGGAGTTAAATAGACCTGTTGCAAGCGCTCTTTCTTTTTTGGGAAACCATTCCGCAACCGTTTTAATCGCGGCGGGAAAGTTACCGGATTCGCTTAATCCCAATGTGCCTCTTGCAAACATAAACCCAAGCGTGCTTGAAGCGAACGCATGACCGATAGCGGCAAAACTCCAAACTGCAAGAGACAGAGCATAACCGAGCTTTGTACCGATTTTATCGATGAACCATCCGACGCTTAACATTCCTACTGCGTACGCTATCTGAAATATTATTACAATATTAGCGTAATCCGATTCTGACCATTTAAAAAGCGGATCCAGATAATCATCTTTTAGAAGACTAATAACCTGTCTGTCCAGATAATTAACCGTTGTAGCAAAAAACACGAGAGCGAGAATTGTCCAGCGGTACCTTCCGACCTTCATTTTTTCTTCCATTTAGATTTCTCCGGTTAAGTTAAAACAGGGTTGATTTTTTTATCCGACTATTAAACATAGACGGTAATTACAATAAAAAATTTTTGAGCATTGTGATGTTATTTAGCTATCATCCTAACAATGCCACGAGCTTCTTCGGTGAGTTTTGTAATCAACTCAAATTGTTTTTGTGAAATGAATTCCGATTTAACCATCCAGCTTCCGCCGCAGGCAAGCACTTTTGAGAATTGCAAATAACCAAGCAGATTGTTTTCATCCACTCCGCCGGTAGGAATAAATTTCAAATTACCGTATGGGGCCGAAATTGCTTTGAGATATTTTATTCCGCCGAGAGCTTCCGCGGGAAAAAATTTTACTACCTCAAGATTGAATTCCAACGCTTTTTCAATTTCGGACGGCGTTGCAATACCGGGTGTGATCGAGATATTATTAGAAACGCAATACTCGACAACTTTGGAATTTAATCCCGGTGAGACAATGTATTTTGCGCCTGCTTCAACCGCGGCTTTTACCTGGTCAACCGTTAAAACTGTTCCGGCGCCGATTAACATGCTTGGAAATTTTTTGGCGATAAGTTCGATCGATTCTTTGGCGGATTTGGTTCTGAAAGTTACTTCCGCCACAGGTAGGCCGCCGTTAATAAGTGCTTCGGCAAGAGGAACCGCGTCTTCTTTGTTTTCAATTATTATTACGGGTACAAGCTTGTGAGAGCCGATTTGATCTAAGATTGCGTCCATTGTTCTTTATTGTTATGAAGAGAAATTTTTTCGAAACTTCCTTCCATAACCATCCTTAAACAGGAAAGCTATGGAAGGAATAAAAAGATTTTCATCTAATCAGAAAAGGAAGTTTAAAGCCATGCTTTAATTTTATCGGCAACTTGCTGGCTGGTAAATCCGAATTTTTCCGCAAGCGTTTGATACGGTGCCGACGCGCCAAATCGGGTCATGCCGATTGTTAATAATTTATTTCTGAACAAGTCGCCCCAGCCCGTCATAGTTGCAGCTTCAACAACCGCTACTGCCGCCGAATCCGGAACAATTTGTTTTCTGTAAGCTTCGTCCTGCTTTTCAAAAATTTCTTTTGAAACTATCGATACAACTCTTACCGAATATTTTTCTTCAAGAATTTTCTTAGCGGCAACGGCAACCGGAAGTTCTGAGCCGCTTGCCGCTATTACAAGGTCAACCTTGTTTCCTTTTTCTTTGGAAACAATGTAAGCGCCTTTCAACATGTCTGCGTTTTTAAAGTCGGCAGGTCTTTCAACAGCATCAATTTTTTGACGGGTTAAGATTAATGCAACCGGTCCGCCTTTATGCTGTAGCGCGTAGCACCACGCTGCCGCCGTTTCAATTCCGTCTGCGGGACGTAAAACAGTGACGCCGGGAATCGCGCGCAGAACGGGAACGTGCTCGATGGGCTGATGAGTTGGCCCGTCTTCGCCGACGAAAATACTATCGTGAGTAAACACGTATGTAACCGGCAGTCCCATAATTGACGCGAGCCGGATTGACGGCCGCATGTAATCTGAGAATACCAAGAACGTAGCACCGAATACTTTAAATGTTCCGTAAAGCGCCATACCGTTAAGTATTGAGCCCATCGCGTGTTCTCTGATGCCCCAATGGAAATTTCTTCCGTCGAATTTACCCGGAGCTATGGAACCGAATTTAGTCATCATGGTATTTGTTGACGGAGCCAAATCAGCCGATCCGCCTACAAAGTTCGGAATTAGTTCCGCTATTTTTTGAATTACCTTGCTCGATAACGATCTTGTAGCGTTCGGTTCTTTGGGAGCCGCAGCTATCAATTCATCAAAAAGATTTTCCGGCAGATAGCCGTTCGAATATTTCTCATACAATTCCGCTTGATCGGGATTTTCTTTTTTCCAGTTGTTGAAATCGCTGACCCATTTATTGTATTCGCCGATCAAAGATTTTTTTCTGGCGCTCCAATATTCTTTAACTTCTTCCGGAACGTAGAATTCTTTATCAACCGGCCAGTTAAGATTTTTCTTTGTTTCGATTAATTCTTCTTTACCCAACGGCGAGCCGTGAACTTCGGAAGTATCAACTTTGTGAGGACTTCCGTAGCCGATATGAGACTTAGTAATTATCAATGTGGGTTTGTTTTTTTCTGCTTGAGCTTTCTTTACCGCATCTTTAACGGCGTTGTGATCGTAAGCATCAATTTGAAGAACTTGCCAGCCATAACCTTCAAATCGTTTCTGGGTATTATCCGTAAAAGTTAAACCGGTGTTTCCTTCGATTGTAATGCTGTTGTCGTCGTAGAAATAAATAACGTTGCCAAGCTGAAGATGCCCGGCTATGGAAGCCGCTTCGTGGGAAATTCCTTCCATCAAATCTCCGTCGCTGACAATTCCGTAGATGTAATGATTTCCGAACAATTGATATCTATCATTGTTGAATCGAGCCGCCATCATCTTAGCCGCAATCGCCATTCCTATACCGTTTGCAAATCCTTGTCCCAAAGGACCGGTAGTTGTTTCAACACCGGGGAGATGTCCGTACTCTGGATGACCCGGCGTTCTGCTTCCCCATTGACGGAACGATTTTAAATCATCCATAGTTACATCGTAGCCGCTTACGTGAAGTAGCGAATATAAAAGCATCGAGCCGTGACCGGCGGATAAGACAAACCTGTCGCGGTTAGCCCACGACGGATTATCCGGGTTATGTTTTAGAATTTCACTCCACAATACCGAAGCTACATCTGCCATTCCCATCGGCATTCCGGGGTGACCGGAGTTTGCTTTTTGCACACCTTCGGCGGCAAGAATCCTAATTGTGTTTGCCGATAATTTTTCGATATCAATTTTTGTTTCGTTGTTCGCCATAAAATCTTTACCCTTAGTTAAACTGAATAAGTTGTAGATGCTGTTGTTCCGCCGCGTCCCGTCCAGTTGGTATGGAAGAATTCGCCTCTCGGTTTATCAACACGCTCGTAAGTGTGAGCGCCGAAATAATCCCGCTGGGCTTGCAGTAAGTTAGCGGGAAGTTTTTCGGTTCTGAATCCGTCGAAATAATTTAACGCAGTAGACATTGCCGGTATCCAGATTCCGTTAAGAACAGATGTTGCAACTACTCTTCTCCACGCTTCCTGAGATTGTTCAACTTTCTCTTTGAAGAACGGGTCGAGCAGAAGGTTTGTGAGCGAAGGATCCTTATCGAACGCTTCTTTTATCTTGCCCAAAAATACGGAACGAATAATACATCCGCCTCTCCACATCAACGCAATACCGCCGTAGTTTAAATTCCATTTGTATTCCGCGGCAGCAGCTCTCATTAAAACATAACCTTGAGCATACGAAACAAGCTTGGAAGCGTAAAGCGCTTTCATAATATCTTCAACGAATGCCTTTTTGTCGCCTTCGAATTTCGGTTTTGTTCCGTGAAGAACTTT
>JAKAHQ010000223.1 GCA_021814855.1 Bacteroidota bacterium
AATAATTGATTTAATTCCATTGTGTCCGCCGTCGCTGCCGGATTTTCTTAATCTTACCTGGCCTACCGGCAGGTTAACATCGTCAACTATTACTAAAAGATCTTCAAATGAAACCGGGTGATTATCTAAAAAATCGATTAGGGCAATGCCGCTGAGGTTCATATAAGTGGTTGGTTTTACCAAAAAAAAATCGGAAGGACCTAACGATCCTTCCGAAAAATAGTATTCGAATTTTGAAGGTTGGAATGTAAGATTAAACTTTGCAGCTAAAGAATCTACAATGATGAATCCAGCATTGTGGCGTGTTAATTTGTATTTATTACCGGGATTTCCCAGTCCAACAACAACACGCAAATCTTAATTATTCCTCTTCTTCGGTTTGTTTACCCTTAGCAATTACTTCGGGCTCTGCGGCTTCTTCACCAGGAAGAGCAGCGGCAGTAGGTTCAACAACAGCGCGAGGAATTACAACGGAAACAACAATAACATCTTCATGGTGAAGGAACTTAACATTTTCAATCTTGAGATCTTTAACGTGTACGGAATCTCCGACGCCCAAATCGCTGATGTTGATTACAATATGTTCGGGTATATTGCCCGGCAAGCATGCAATCTGAAGTTTATGCATAGCATGCTGCACAATACCGCCTTCTCTAACACCTTTTGATTGACCTTCAAGAACTACCGGAACTTCGATTTCGATTTCTTGATCCGCAGAGATGCCCTGTAAATCGAAATGAATTACCTTATCGGTAACCGGATCGAATTGGACATTCTTTACAATCGATTTATACTCTTCGTTATCGTCAATTTTTACATTAACAATGTGAGTTTCGGCAGTGTAAACCAATGGTCTGAGCGCACCTTCGGCAAGATAAATCGGAATCGGCTCGGCACTCTTAGAATAAAATATTCCAGGAACGTTTCCTTCTCTTCTAAGCTGGTTTACCGCGCCTTTTGAAGAAAGTGTTCTCTTTTTTGCATTAACGCTTATTTCTGACATCGCTTGGTTCTCTCCAAATAATTACTTTACTAACTTTTATCTATCTCGAACAATGAACTTATCGATTCATTCCTGTTCGATCTAATAATGGCTTCACCCAATAATTCGGAAGCCGTTCTTACAATTATCTTTTTATGTGCATCGGCTTTAATAGGAATGCTATCCGTAACATAAAGCCTGTCTATTTCCGAATCCTCTATTCGCTGCAACGCATTACCGGATAAAAGAGGATGGGTAATGGCGCCGTAAATTGCATGGGCTCCTCTTTCCTTTAATGCTTTTACAGCGTTTACAATTGTACCGCCGGTATCAATTAAATCGTCCACAAGCAGAACATCTTTGCCCTCAACGTCGCCGATAATATTCATAACCTCGGCTTGATTATGCTTTGGTCTTCTCTTGTCTATTACGACCAAACCGGCATTCAATCGTTTTGCGTATGAACGCGCCAATTTAATTCCACCGATATCCGGAGATACAACAACAAAATTATCGGAATGATTCTTAAGGATGCTTGTAAATACCGGCGATGCATACAAGTGATCAAACGGTATATCGAAGAACCCTTGAATCTGCGCCGCGTGCAAATCCATTGTAATAACTCTATCTGCGCCGGCAACCGTAATTAAATTAGCAACAAGTTTTGCTGTAATTGAAACTCTAGGCTGATCTTTTCTATCCTGCCTAGCATAACCAAAATAAGGAAGAACAGCAGTTACTCTTTTAGCCGACGCTCTTTTGGCGGCATCGAGCATAATGAGCAACTCCATTAAATTTTCTGCAGGCGGATGCGTAGATTGAACAATGTAAACATCCCCGCCTCTAATATTCTCAAGAAATTTTACCCATATCTCACCGTCGCTAAAGATTTTTTTATCAATCAAGCCGGGGGCTAACTTCAAATGGTTACAAATTTTCTCGGTTAATTCTTTACTAGATGAACCGGAAAATATTAGCGGTTCCTGCACCAAAGCTTATTTTATGCCTTTATTACAAAAAATTGTCGCCAAATATATATAAATCTGTTAGGCCTGTCAAATTAGAAATCGGATACGGTCAAAGCCCTTTATTTTATTCTTTTACTGAATAGATACACAACTACCACAACCAGTACAAAGAGCGCGCATATATAAATCCATAACGGCGTTTCTTTTAATTTGAATTGCCGGTATGTGGCGGTAATATATTTTCCGGTTCCTATTTCGTTAAGATTATATTTCCAAGTAAGTTTATTGTTGGATATCTCCGTAGCATTATGGCTAAGAATTTCACCGGGCAGATAATAAATATATGTAATTGAAAATGATTTGCTCTCTAATCCGAATCCCGTAGCAATTGGAGGAATGAATTGCGAAAAAATCTTTGTGTTCTTCGGACCGTCTTTTATGGATAATGCAGAATTTTTGAACGCGCGCGTGTTGTTGAGGGAATCTAAACTATTAAAAACAAATTCGACCTTCGCGTGTATTGTGCTGTCGGATTGATCTTTATAAACTTCAACATTTTTAATTCTGCTGTAATGGGACGAAAATTCCTTATACACGGAATCTTTGTTGAAGATGCCGAGTTTTTCAACAATGACGGAATCTCTTGCGGAATTCCATTTCATCCAGTAATGGATAAACATGTTTCCAGAACCGTCGGTCTTTATACTTGTTATTTGCGTGTAATTAAGGCAGCCGCTAAGAGAAGCCATTAAGATAATGAGTAGTGCAGAAAATATTTTTCGCTTCATAGAGGATATTTTTTTGAACAAATATGCGAAAAAAAAGGTTAATTAAATAGAAATTTGATTTCTGAATCCATGTGGTTATTTTTTGCATCCAATTTTTCAGTTATTGAGAGGAATGTGTTAATGCCTACATACGATTATAAATGTCTCGATTGCGGATACTCTTTTGAAGAGTTTCAAAGATTCAGCGATGCGGTACTTACAGAGTGTCCCAAATGCAAAGGAAATGTAAAACGGCTTATCGGTGCCGGTGCTGGTCCGATATTTAAAGGCACAGGTTTTTATCAAACAGATTATAAAAATAAATCCAATACATCGCCGGCAAGCAAAGGAAGTTCAAGCCCGGCTAAGAATAAATAACCGGGTTTGTTCAGAGATTAAAAATCGAGACCTATGGATACTAAGTATCTGGGACTTGAAAACGAATTAATGTTGTACTTCCAGGCAATATCGAACCGCCATAAGAAGAGCATGTAAACTCTAAATCCTACACCGGTACCTATCAATAAATCCTGGGTAATTCTATTTCCGTTATCGTCCCTGCCGATTAACTTAAGCGAACTTGTGTTATCCCAGGCAGAGCCGGCATCAATAAACGCCACGCCTAAAATATTTTGAAAGAACAACGGCAAGCCGCCGGTTAAAAGATAACGGATTATCGGAATGCGCAATTCCATGTTTAATAATCCGTACTTGGTTCCAATTCTTTGTGCGTAATCGTAACCGCGAAGTGGCATTGCAGGCGTTAGAAAAGCAAAGTCGGAAGCGCTAGATACCGGAATTTCGTTCGTTGCAAAATTTCGGTTGATCCAGTTGTCTGTTCCGCCGATAAAAAATCTTTGTGGATTTCCGCCCATCGACATACCGCCGGAAAGCCGAATCACAAATCCGTTATCGTAAAAAAATCTGAAATAATTCCTGTAGTCGAATACGAACGACATAAAGCTTTGCGTCTTTTTCAGAATACCGGGATCGCCGAATGCGGTAATGTTATAGCGGGTACCTTCAATTGGGGAAGTGTATCCCCATAAAACGTTATCCTGCACATAGCTTATGGAAGGAACCGTAAATGTGCTGTGGTCCGAGGGCACTGCAAGGTTATCCAAATTATCGGCGGTAACTCCCATAAGACTAAGTCCAAAATCCATACGGTGAAAACGATCGAACGGATAACTTGCCGTTCCAGTAAAAGCGAAATTTGTAAATCTGTATAACTCCAGCCCGGTTAATCCGTTTCGATAGAGAAATCTTGCAGTGTGAAATGCCTCGAATCCCAAATCGGTCCTTTCTTTCAGATAGTAATATGCTAGACCATAGTCGCTGTTTTTAATATCCACCTGTAAACTTGTTTGGCCTATCAATCGGTGGTTGCCCAAAACATCGCTGAAAGAAAGCACTGTTGTCCCGAGCAGTCCGTATAAAGTGCTGTACCCGGCATTGGCATAGATTATATCCGGAGTAAAATTAATTTTGTATCGATTAACCAAAAAGTTTCCGTTCTTATCGAGGGTTTCGTGGAATAATTCTTTACGCCTCGCAATTCTGGCGCTGTCGCTTTCGGCTTTGTCTGCCGTAAAAACAAATTTACTGTAATCGGTAATTGATGTATCCGCCTTTTCATTTTTGCCGGATGTA